>DKLE01000190.1 GCA_002455605.1 Firmicutes bacterium UBA6648 | reverse complement strand
ACATTATTTTATTTATAGCCTTACTTTATAAAAATAAGCTCCTCTTGCAGTAGACAAATCGTCTGATACAAGCGGAGCCCCTTTCTATCCTATTTACTAGAACCTCAATTGACTTTTAATAAGTTAATTCACTTTTTCTGTCTCTGGTCATCAACTGATTAACTGCATCTCTGGCATCAATTTTATCATTAATAACAGCATAAATCCCCTCTGTAATAGGCATTTCAATTCCTTCTTTTTTAGCCAATTCATAAGCTGCTTCTGTGGTAAACATTCCTTCCACAACCATTCCCACTTTCTCAGTGGCCTCTTTCGGACTCATACCTTCACCAATCATAATACCACAGCGTCTGTTTCTTGAATGCATGCTTGTACAGGTAACAATTAAATCCCCTATTCCAGTCAACCCAGAGAAAGTGTGCACGTCTGCACCTAGTTTTACTCCTAACCTGGCTATTTCAGCGATTCCTCTGGTCATCATGGCCGCCTTAGCGTTGTCTCCATAGCCCATACCGTCTGAAATACCGGCCCCCAGTGCGATAATATTTTTTAGAGCACCTCCCAGTTCAACACCAATTACATCACTGCTGGTATATACTCGGAATTTATCCGTCATGAAAATATCCTGAACATATTCGGCCAGCTTAATATCTGTGGATGCCACCACAACAGTTGTAGGCATGCCTAAGCCCACCTCCTCTGCATGGGATGGTCCGGACAGGGCCACATATTTCATATTGGACATCTTGTCATGGGCAATTTCTGACATTCTTTTAAGCGTTTTCTGTTCAATTCCCTTCGCAACGTTTACGACAATCATATCCTGACTGATATATGGCAGTGCATTATCCAGAGCACTTCTAAAATGCTGAGCGGGTGCAGAGAACAAAACCATTCTGGCATCTTCTATTGCCTCACTCATAGTATCCACCGGTTGAAGCCTGTCGCAGAATTTAATGCCCGGAAGGTATCGTACATTCTCCTTCTTCTCTTTCAGCTCCTGCACATGTTCTTTATTTATATCCCAGATTTTTACCTCGTGTCCTTTATTACTTAAAGTAATGGCAAGGGCAGTACCCCAGCTGCCTGCTCCGATTACTGCAATTTTTTTCATATCCATATATTTTTTCTCCTTTCACGGAATCAATTATAATAAGACAATCATGTAATCAATTTTATCATAATTTATATCCATATCCAAGCAGATTTACCATTTATTCTTCCATTGATATCCCAACTATATGCAATTAAAATTCCCTGTATAAAGAACAGGGAATTTTTCATGTCTTTCTATTTTTTAAAGCTAATTTTAGATTCTTCGCCCTTTACTAATCTTGTAATATTGGTATTGTGCTTATAGAGGACAATTAATGCCATGAGTAAGCCCCATCCCAAATATCTGGGATCGTAATAATTGGCTACAAAGGGAAATGCCACAGCCGCAGCTACAGAGCCCATCGAGACCATTCTGCTGACAACTACAACCAATATCACGATACCTAATTCCACCAGTCCTAAAAAAGGGGATACTGCCATTAACACGCCAAAAGCGGTAGCAACACCCTTTCCACCCTTAAATCCAAAAGCTATAGGCCATATATGCCCGCAAAAAACAGCCAGGCCGCATGCCATCGCCAAATATGGAGCAACCTCAGGCTTTAAAAAGTAAAACGCCGCCAGTTTTCCCAGAAGTACTGCAAATACACCTTTAAAAATGTCAATAAGCAAGGTAGCCACAGCCGCCTTCTTTCCTAACACTCTGAGAACATTAGTCGTGCCGGCATTGCCGCTTCCTTCTTTTTTTATATCAATTCCATGCAATCTTCCGATTAATATAGCCGGTGAAATATTTCCCATAAAATAGGACACGATCACCGTAAGGATACATATAATTATCACTTTTGTTTCCATGCTCGATTTCCCTTACTCTTCCTTTTCGCCTTTTTCTCTGAATACAAATTTGAGCGAAGTTCCTTTAAATCCATATGCATCTCTTATTTTATTCTCCAGATATCTCGCATAGGAAAAATGCATTAAATCTCTCTTATTAATCTGGAAAGAGAAAAGCGGTGGTTTTACTCCCACCTGGGTAGCATAGTAAATCTTTAAATGTTTGCCCTTATCAGATGGAGGCGGCTGAAGCATAGTTGCATCTGCAATTAAACTGTTCAGCTGTCCTGTAGGAACTCTCATCGCCCTGGTTTCAGCGATGCTCTTAGCCATAGTCATTACATTGTCTACTCTTTGTCCTGTTAAAACAGAAATAAAAACAGCCGGAGCATAGGACATAAACGGCAATTCCTTTGCGATTTCCTTTTCATAGTTCTTCATGGTATGATTATCTTTTTCTATTAAATCCCATTTATTTACAACCACCATAAGTCCCTTACCGGCCTCATGTGCTACTCCCGCAATCTTCTTATCCTGTTCTGTGATACCTTCCACGGCATCTATCATAAGCAGGCAGACATCACATCGCTCAATGGCCGCAACCGCACGGATAACACTGTAACGTTCAATATTTTCCGTAACCTTGCTCTTTCTTCGGATACCTGCCGTATCGATTAGAATAAATTCCTCGCCCTGCCATTCAAAAGGAGTATCGATAGAGTCTCTGGTGGTTCCGGCAATATTAGAAACAATTACTCGGTTTTCCCCCACCAGTTTGTTGATAATAGAGGATTTCCCTACATTCGGTTTGCCAATAACTGCTATTTTAGTTATATCATCATCGTCTTCAAATTCACCCTCAGGGAAATTTTCTACAATTCTGTCCAGCACATCACCTATCCCCAGCATATTCGCAGAGGAAATAGGTAAAACTTCACCCAAGCCCAATTCATAAAAATCATAGAAATAATCCGGAACATTTTTGGGATTATCAATCTTATTAGCAATAACAAGAACAGGCTTTCCCGTCCTTCTCAGCATACCGGCAACTTCTGTATCCGCATGGGTGAGACCATCCTTTCCATCCACCATGAACAAAATTATATCTGAAGTGTCCATAGCAATTTCTGCCTGTTCTCTCATCTGTGCCAATATAACATCACTGGTATTCGGTTCGATACCTCCCGTATCAATCAGCGCAAAATGAGTGCCGCACCACTCAGCCTCCGCATAAATTCTGTCGCGGGTAACGCCGGGAGTATCCTCCACTATAGAAACGCGTCTTCCCACCACCCTGTTAAAAAATGTAGATTTTCCTACATTCGGTCTGCCGACTACGGCCACTAACGGTTTACTCATTAAACAAACCTCCTGCAAATTCCTCCGGATCAAATTCTTTTAAATCATCCATTCCTTCACCCACACCAATAAATTTGACCGGCATATTAAATTCATCTGCTATGGTTATAACAATACCGCCCTTAGCGGTGCCATCTAACTTTGTCAGTACTATTCCGGTGATATCTGCGATCTCACCAAATTCTTTTGCCTGGGATACCGCATTTTTTCCTGTAGTAGAATCCAGAACCAGCAAGGTTTCTCTGGCAGCTTCCGGGTATTCTCTCCCAATGATTTTATTCATTTTCTCCAGCTCATTCATTAGATTTTTCTTAGTCTGAATTCTGCCTGCCGTATCACAGATCAAAATATCTGCCTCTTTAGCCTTTGCAGACTGAATGGCATCAAATATTACTGCAGAAGGATCTGCGCCTTCATGATGGCTGATTACATTGACTCCAACCCGCTGTCCCCAAATTTCAAGCTGCTCTCCTGCCGCCGCTCGGAAAGTATCCGCAGCAGCAAGGAGTACAGACTTTCCTTCCTGTTTAAATTTATTAGCCAGCTTCCCAATAGAGGTAGTTTTTCCTCCTCCATTAACACCTATCATCAGTATGACAAGGGGAGTTTCCTGGCAAAGCTGATGTTTTTCACCTTTATCCATGAGTTCTTTTACTATACTGATGATTCTGTCTTTGACCTGCTGCTCCGTTGTAAGTCCCTGCTTTCTGACATCCTCTCTAAGCTGTCCGATAATTTTCATGGTAGTTTCCATGCCTATATCAGAAGTAATTAATACTTCTTCCAATTCTTCAAGAAGCTCTTCATCAACTGTTCTTCCCAAAAAAACTTCCGAAAATTTCTCAGACAATTTACCGAAAAACGACTTTTTTGGCTTTTCAAATAACATCTATATCTCCTCTTAATATTCACTATTTTTTAATTTAAATCGATTTTGTCTCCCAGCTTTAATGATAATACCCTGGATATTCCCTGTTCGGGCATAGTCACTCCATACAGCACATCTGCATGCTCCATAGTAGCCTTCTGATGGGTAACTAAAGCAAATTGTATATTATCAAAATTTCTTAAGTAACCTGCAAAGCGTTCAATATTTGCATCGTCCAGAGCAGCCTCTACCTCGTCTAAAATACAAAACGGAGTAGGCTTTGCCTTAAGTACTGCAAACATCAATGCTATGGCAGTCATGGTTTTCTCACCGCCGGACATGAGATTTATGTTCTGAAGTTTCTTTCCCGGAGGCTGTGCTATAATCTCAATACCGCAGTCCAACGGTCTTATCTCATCCTCTAGCCTGAGCATAGCTTGACCGCCTCCGAACAGCTCCTGGAAAACCTTTTCAAAATTAACGACAATCATATCAAATGTTTCCTTAAATTTAATACGAATGGTCTTGTCCATATCATCAATGATCTGTTTCAGAGAATTCATGGCTCCTAAAATATCGGCTCTCTGACCGGATAAGAATTCATATCGTTCACTGACGGTTTCATATTCCTTAATAGCCCCGATGTTTACCTCTCCCAGAGACTTTATTTTAGTTTTGATTTCTCTGCTGCTCTTAACAGCTTCATTCATATTGAATTCCTTTTTCTTAAATTCAATAGCCTGTAAATAGGAAACCTCAAATTCATCCCACAGCTTATTTTTATAGGAATCTAACTGTGTCTCATTTTTAGCCTTCTTTATCTCCAGCTCATATTTCTGAGTTTGACAGGAATTCACTTTTTCTTCTATGGAATCTCTGGCACCGGATTTGTCATTCAGCAGCTTAGCCAGCTCTCCTCGCTCTTGGCTGATTTCTTCAATATAATTTTCCAGAGCAGTTCGAGCCTCTTCCTTCTCTTTGATGGAAATGCCGTTTGTGGCTGCATTCACCAAGCATTCTCGGTCTTCTCTCAACTTTTGCAAGGAAAGCACTCTCACTTGAACATCCTCATTTATTTCTTTAAGAGAAAGATTAATCCGACCAACCAAAGCGTCTACATTAGCTTTTTCACTTTCACAGGCATTAACATCAATTCTGGCTCTGGTGATGCTTTCATTGCCTTCCTCCACTTTATTTTTCCGTTGTTCCAGCTCCGCCATCTGATTGTCAATCTCAGCTTCCAGAGCTTTAATCTGATCCATTCCCGCTTCTATTTCTTCATTTAGCTTCTCAATCATGCTTTCAGCTGAATTTTGTTCACTTTGGATGCTGTCCAGCTCTCTTTGACGCTTATTTTCGCCTTCTGCCAAGTCTTTAATATTGCCATCAAATAATGAAATCCGGTTCTCTGAAGAAAGCAGCTCCAGCTCTGTTTCCCGAAGCTGTTTTTCCAGCTTCTGCATCACCGTGGAATAATTGACTATCTTATCTTTAACTTGAGACAGCTCTTCTGTCAGCTTGTCCCTTTCCTTAACAGCCCGTTGCAATTTCTCCTGTAAGGCCGTAACCTCGGTTTTTCTTTCCAAAAGGTTAGCCGTACTGTTTTTGAACGTACCTCCTGTAATGGCTCCGCCGGAATTAATTACTTCTCCTTCCAGCGTTACAAACCGCAATCCGCCGGAAACCTGCTTTGATAGTCTGACTGCATTTTGCAAAGTATCTACAATAACAACTCGTCCCAGCAGATATTCCATGACGTTTTTATATTTTGTGTCGAACTCTATACAGTCTACTCCCAAACCTTGAAATCCCGACGCATTTTTTAAGCTGCTGTCCGGGTTATAGACATTGCTTCGAATAGACCCGATAGGAAGTAAGGTCAAACGACCTGCTTTATTTGCCTTTAACGCTTTGATAATATTTTGTGCATCCTCATCCGACTGGCAAACTATGTTCTGCATGGATGCTCCCAAGGCTGTTTCAATAGCTACCTCATACCCCTTGGGGACATCAATTAAATCGGCAACAACCCCATGCACGCCCCGGAAACTGTTTCTCATAACATACTTTACAGCATAGTTATAGCCCTCATAATTGCTTTCCATTTCTTCAATAGTCTTCTTACGGGCAGAAAGCTGACCGATGGCAATTCGTATATCCTCCGTTTTTTTAGTTAATTCCTTTTCCTCTAAAACGGCGGATTGATATGTTTCTTTTACTCTCTTTGATTCTTCTTGAATATTTGTAAACTGAACCTGCAGTCTGTCTCTTGCGCTTATTGCTTCTCTTTGTTCCGCCAAAATATCATCATTATGATTTTCCGCTGAATCTTTTTCTGACAATAAAAGCTCTTTGCGCCTTTGCAACGTATTTTTTAAATTTTCCAGGCTGTTGATTTCACTTTTCTTGGCACTTATATGACTGTGTATTTTAAATAAACTATTTTTATCATTATCTATCTTGGCTGAAGCCGCAGTTTGTTCTGAAATCAGTTTCGAATAAGAATCAATTTTTTCTCTCAACTGTTCATTTAATTCTGCTGCCTTCCTATCAATATCGTTTTTTGTTTTGATAAGCTGCTGTAAATTTTGCTGCTCCTTCTCCTGTTTTTGCTCCAAGCCTTCTAATTCACTGTTTAGTCTCGCTTCATCTTTTTCCATGGAAGCCAGCCGCTCTTCTTTCAGCTTTCCTTCATTTACAAGCAGATTAATTTCCTCAATGCTTTTAACCAGTTTATTCCGGGCTTCATTGTTCAAAGCTTCTA
>DKLE01000284.1:590-5099 GCA_002455605.1 Firmicutes bacterium UBA6648 | reverse complement strand
TTATTTATTTATTTCAATTTTTGGAAATTATAAGTATACTATTAGATACTGGCTAATAGCTTCTAAATTAGCTTACAAGAATTAAACATCTGACGGAGAATACATTATGGATAAAAAAAATGAAATACTTAATGAAGCCTATCGGCTTTTTTCCCAAAAAGGCTACAGTCTGTCAATGTCTGAAATTGCAAAAGCTGTTCATATCAAGACGCCTTCTTTATACAGCCATTTTAACAGTAAGGATGAGATAATTGAGACAATCATTAAAACAGAAATAGAAAATTGTTTTGAAGCCGTTCACAAAATAGTATCTGATTTAAAGGATAAGAATTGTCAAGAAACGTTAAGCTACATATTTTTTCATATGATTGATTATTGTAAAAAATCCAGCCGCCCTTACTTCCTGAGACATCTTTCTCTGATGCAGAATAAAAAGCTCAGACAAATGTGTACAACTTTACTGCAAGAATGCAGTGACTGCTTTGCGGAGCATATCCGGCAATGCTTTGAAAAGGGAATTAGGGAAAAAGAGTTAAAAGAAACGGTAAACGAAGGGCAAATCTATTTATATATTTCTATGATACAGGGTATTTTAGATTCGGAATTTTTCATCCAAGATAAAAAGTTTCGTTCTAAAGATTATGCAGTAAAAGTTTGGGAAGCCTACTGGGATGGTATTAAAGCATAAAAAAGAGGATTAATAAATCCCCTTTTTATTCACACAGTTTTATAAATTCTTTAAATGCAGTAGGAATGGAATATTGGTTATCCATTTCCTCTTTTGTTACCCAAGTAAAATCCGAATGATTCAAATCTGCATCTGCAATTATGAAAAACCCCTTCATATGCCATTCCCTGTGGCTGAAAATGTGCTTAGAGGTCTTTATTGGAACAATCTTTTCTGGTAAAATCCTCATTTTATCTAAAAAATTTCTGCATTGATTTTCAGTCCAATAGCCCTCCTCATTAGGAAACTCCCAAAGATTGGGCAGAAGCCCTCCTGCTCCTCTTTTTCGCAGAGCATAGTACCCTTTTGAGAAAATCACAAAAACAGTTTTCTTATCTATATTTCTGGCTTTTTTTTCAACTTTTACGGGAATTGCGGCAGTTAAGCCATTTTTATATGCCCTGCAATGAGTATTTACCGGACATTTATCACACTTTGGTTCTCCGTTTGGCAGACAGACAGTAGCTCCTAAATCCATCAAAGCCTGATTAAAATCCCCCGGATGCTCCTTAAATATCATCTGAGAAACCAGTGTCTGCATTTCTTTCTTAACCTTGGCATTATTGATATCTTCACGGCTCTCCAATAGACGTGCCATAATCCGCAGTACATTTCCATCCACCGCCGGGACTGCCTCTCCAAAAGCAATAGAGGCAATAGCCCCTGCAGTATAGGCTCCTATTCCAGGTAAGAACATTAGTTCTTTCACCGCTGAAGGCAGCTGTCCCTGATGTTCTTCAACAAGAATTTGAGCAGCCCTCTTTAAATTCAACGCTCTGTTATAATAACCAAGTCCCTGCCAAAGCTTCAGCAATTTTTCTTCTTCCACACCTGCCAAGGCTTTTATAGTAGGCAATTCTGAAATAAATTTTGTAAAATATGGGATCACCGTATCAACACGAGTTTGCTGAAGCATTATTTCTGAAATCCAAACGTAATAAGGCTTGGGATCACTTCTCCATGGAAGTACTCTGGCATTTTCATAATACCAGTTCAATAAATCCTGCTGAAATTGATTAATATTCAATGATTCTTCACTTAATCCTGCTAACTTTTCCAAAGCAATCCCTCTTTATCTACTTCTTCTATTTCCTTATTGGGGAAATACTACTACTAACATCATCTTAAAGGTTTCCTGCGCATATACTGCATGAGGCTTTTTCGCAGGCATTATCAGTGTTTCATTGGCATGAAGAAGATAATCCTTTCCATCTACGGTAAATCTTCCTGTGCCTTCCAAAACCGTAACCATAGCATCTCCGGAAGAATCGTGAGAGCTTATTTCCTCTCCCTTATCAAAGGCAAATAACGTAATACTCACCGCCGGATTCTGAGCCAAGGTTTTACTTACTACCTGTCCTTGAAGGACTTCAATTTCATTTGCCAAAGTAATTACTTCTTCTTGATTAATATTTTTGATATATACGTTTTTCATAACAACTTCCTCCTCTTATCAGACCTTTATATACTCTTAGTTATAATAAGGCCATTTTTTTATAAATCTCATAGCGTTCCTTCGAGTCATTTTCCGCTTTCATAAACAGCTCCTCTGCTTCCTCTGGGAAAGTCTTTGTTAAAGAACTGTAACGGACCTGACTCATAAGGAATTCCCGGAAGCTTTCGGTAGGTTCCTTTGAATCCAGTATAAAGGGATTCTTTCCTTCCTTCTTCAAATCCGGATTATATCGGTACAAATGCCAATATCCTGCTTTTACCGCTTTCTTAATGTTCTCCATGCTTCTGCCCATACCTTCCTTTATTCCATGGCTGATGCACGGTGAGTAAGCAATAATTAAAGAAGGTCCCCGATAGCTTTCGGCCTCCGTCACTGCTTTGATGAACTGTCCATTGTCCGCATGAATTCCCACTTGTGCCACATAGACGTTTCCATAAGTCATCATCATCCGTCCAAGATCCTTTTTACCGGACTTTTTACCGGAAGAGGCGAATTTGGCAACCGCTGCGGTAGGAGTAGATTTGGAGGCCTGTCCTCCTGTATTTGAATAGATCTCTGTGTCAAATACAAGAACATTAACATCTTCTCCGGAAGATAAAACCTGATCCAAACCGCCGAAGCCGATATCATAAGCCCATCCGTCTCCTCCGACAATCCAATGAGAACGTTTTGTCAAATAATCTTTTCGCTGCTTAATTTTATTAACTAATTCGGCAGAAGAAGGCTCCAAATCGGTACATCTGTCTAAAGCCTGAATCAATTTATCACTAATCTGTTTACTTAGCTTGCCATCCTCTTTCTTATCTATCCATTCTCCAATTAGCGTCTTGACATCTTCAGCTATATTGTTTTTAAGCAGCATCTTTAAATTTTGTTCCAAACTGCTTCGCATTTGTTTCATTGCCAGATACATGCCGAAGCCAAATTCTGCATTGTCTTCGAACAATGAGCTTGCCCATGCCGGGCCATTTCCTTCTTTATTAGTAGAATAGCAGGTACTTGGTGCGCTGGCTCCCCATATGGAGGAGCACCCTGTGGCATTGGCCATCATCATGCGTTCTCCAAATAACTGAGTGATCAGCTTGATATATGCCGGTTCTCCGCAGCCTGCACATGCTCCCGAATATTCCATCAACGGTTCTTTAAATTGACTATCTTTAAAGGAACCATTATATGGTATATTGGTTTTATACCCAATTTCACAGCTTGCAAACTTCCAGTTTTCCGCCTGTTTTTCTTGGGTGATAAGAGGCTTCATAATCAGGGCTTTTTCTTTAGCCGGACAAATATCTGCGCAATTCCCGCAGCCCGTACAGTCCATTGGACTAAGCTGAATCCTGAAATATAGCTCTTCTAAAGCTTTGCCTGATGCTTTGATGGTTCTGAATGAACCCGGAGCTCTATTCACTTCCTCCTTAGAGAGCAAAAACGGCCTTATTACCGCATGAGGACAGATATAAGCACATTGGTTGCATTGTATACAATTTTCTTCAATCCATTCTGGAATATTAATTGCAATTCCACGTTTTTCATATGCTGTTGTCCCGGAAGGGAAGGTACCGTCCTCTCTTCCCCCGAAGGCACTTACCGGCAGTTGATTTCCTTTCTGAGCTAACATAGGTCTCATAATATTTTTTACAAAGTCCGGCTCTTTGTTCAGAATCCTTTCACTGACTTTTTCATGTTCCTTTAACTCTTTCCAGGTTCTAGGGACAGAAACTTTATGAATGTTTTCAATTCCTTTCATAATTGCTTCCTGATTCATCTGAACCACTTTATCTCCCTTTTTATCATAGGAATACGTGACAGCTTTCTTTAATTCCTTAACAAATTCTTCTTTCGGTAGAATTTGTATCAGATTAAAAAACGCACCTTGCATAATCATATTAATCCGGTTTCCCAGCCCCAGCTGCTGTGCAATTTTAACGGCATTAATGGTATAGAAGTTTACGTTTTTTTCTGCAATCTTTCGCTTGTATAAAGGAGGCAGATATTCTTCCAGCTCTTCATCAGACCACTGACAATTTAAAACAAAAGTCCCTCCCTGTTTTATATCGTCCAGAATATCATATTTATTCACATAGGACTGGTTATGACAGGCGATATAATCCGCATTTTCAACAAGGTACGTGGATTTAATCGGTGATTTTCCGAACCGCAGGTGAGATATAGTTACACCCCCTGATTTCTTAGAATCGTAATCAAAATAAGCCTGTACATTATTATTTGTTTTATTTCCTATAATCATAATGGCCTGCTTATTGGAACCCACTGTTCCATCTGAACCCAATCCCCATATTTTGCAGGATATGCGATCCGATGGCTC
>DKLE01000284.1:0-387 GCA_002455605.1 Firmicutes bacterium UBA6648 | reverse complement strand
TCCGATGGCTCGGTCAGAACATTTTGTGTTTTTTCTAAAGAAGTATTGGTTACATCATCTATGATACCAACGGTAAAATGTGTCTTTGGATATGTCTGCTTTAAATTATTATATACCGCTGTGATATCGCTGGAATTAGTATCTTTAGATCCTAATCCGTATCGTCCTCCGATAATCATCGGAGGCTCTTTCATTCCCATGTAACAGCTGCATACATCCAAATATAGAGGCTCCCCTATAGCTCCCGGCTCCTTAGTCCGATCTAAAACAGCAATCTTTTTCACCGTATTCGGTATACAGTTTAAGAAATGTTTAATAGAAAAAGGCCGGAACAGATGAACCTTGACCAAGCCATATTTCTCTCCTCTCGAATTGTGATAATCGATA
>DKLE01000238.1 GCA_002455605.1 Firmicutes bacterium UBA6648 | reverse complement strand
TTGGATAATTCCATAGCACGAAAACGCGGAGGCATATGTAGTTGCTATGGGAATTGTAACTGTTATCTATTAATCCATAAGTATTTATTGAAAGCAAAAATACTAAATTGACTGATGATATCCTTAAAGAAGAGATGAATAACTATGATTTAATTATTTTATCGAGAAATATATTTAATCAATAAATAAAAAAGTACTAAATTAATACCAAAAAAATTTTTCAGTTATTGGAAAGTAGGGTTTAGTCCTCTTTTAAATTATGCTACATAACTATTCCTAAAATATTCATTTTCGGAATAGTTATAGTAAATTTCTCATAAAGTAACGTATTTTATGTAGATAATCCGTTTAAACCCTTACTTTTATGAAATACTAATTATAGCATCCTTAAGGTATTTAATACTTTTTATTGGGATGCCTGAAACTATTTCTAAAATTTAAGGAGAAAGTCAAATGAAAAAATTATTTTTATTATTAGTAATTAGTGTTCTTACTGTTTCATTATTTACCGGATGTTCTCAACCGAACTTTCCTACTTATACAAACGGAACAAAAGATAATACCAGTATTAAAGAAACTTTACATCCTGTTGCCTCAAGCAACGGACAGCTTGGCAATTTTCAAGCACAGGATGTAAACGGCAATGCAGTTACAAACGATATCTTTTCTAATTATGATCTGACTCTTGTAAATTTATTTACAACCTGGTGCTCCCCTTGTATCAAAGAAATCCCTGAACTAGACGCTGTTCGCAAAGAAATGGCCGATAAGAACGTGAATGTCATCGGGATTGTACTGGATGTAAATGAAGACGGAAAAATTGATGAAGATAAAATGGACAGGCTAAAGCAAATTATTGAATCTACAAAAGCACAATACACAATGGTTATTCCTGATGAAGTGCTAAGGTCAGGCAGATTAAAGGGTGTTAATTCAGTTCCGGAAACCTTCTTTGTGGATAAGAACGGTAATATTGTAGGTGAAACTTATCTGGGTTCTCATACAAAGGAAGAATGGATAAAAATTATCGAAGATGAATTAGCCAATAAATAAAGGAAGGATAATTTATGCAGCTGCAAAAAACAAAGCATAATCTTTTTACTTTTTTTCTTATTTTAATTGGCTTATGCTCAATGGCATTTGGAGTTTTCCGTGGAGAAGCCTCTATTGTTCTTGAAAAAGCCATTAATATATGTTTGGAGTGTATAGGAATTGGTTAGAAAAATAAAGAGCAATGATAATTTCAGATATACCATGCAAGCATTATGGGCACTGATAACAAATAGCTTCATTATAGGATTTATCCAAGGGAAGATTTATCGAGGAAAAATAAAAAATGTTTGCGTACCGGGATTGAATTGCTATTCCTGTCCCGGAGCTATAGCCTCCTGCCCCATTGGTGCACTGCAGGCCGTTATAGGAAGCTACGAATTCAAGTTTTCTTTTTATATTGCCGGCTTTATGATATTTATAGGTGCTATAATGGGACGTTTTGTCTGTGGTTGGTTATGCCCTTTCGGGTTTATACAAGACCTATTGCACAAAATTCCTTTTAAAAAGAAAATAAGAACCTTTAAAGGAGACCGGCCCTTAAGGTATCTCAAATATGTAATACTAGTAGTATTTGTTATTTTAATGCCTTTATTTATAGTCGATATAATCGGCCAGGGTACTCCTTATTTCTGCAAGCTTATTTGTCCGGCAGGCACTCTTGAAGGCGGGCTGCCTCTGGTAATAATGAATGAAGGCTTGCAAAGAACTGTGGGCTGGCTCTATGCCTGGAAAAATCTATTATTGGTTATTACTATCATAGCCTCTATTATCATTTATCGGCCGTTTTGCAAATATATCTGCCCTCTTGGGGCTATTTACTCTTTATTTAACCCTATTTCTGTTTTTAAATATCGAGTAAATGAGGAAAAATGTATTAATTGCCACGCTTGCTCTAATATATGTAAAATGAATGTGGATCCAGTTAAAAATTCAAATGCTCTGGAATGCATACGCTGTGGAAAATGCAAGAGCATTTGTCCCACAAATGCCATTGAATACAGATATTTAGACAGAAAATCCATTGATAAAAAGTCTTAATTGCACAGTTTTTGTACTGATATAAAAACTCTTTCATTATAAAGAATATGCTCTTGGTATAGAGAGCATATTCTAAAATTCTTTTTCATGTTCTTTAAAAAAGTTATAGAATACCTGTATTGTTTCTAATTTCGTCCATGATTTTATAGTTACTGGGATTTCATCCATATCATATATCTTAGCGCCCTTTAGTGATAAAAGAAATGGAGAATGCGTAGAAATTACAAATTGACAATTAAAAAATCGAGCGGAATCTTCTAAAAAATTTACAAGCTCCAGCTGTCTCTTAGCAGACAAGCTATTTTCCGGCTCATCCAGAAGATATAAGGCATTCTCTTTAATTCTGTCTGTAAAATACATAAAAGCACTTTCTCCGTTTGAACGCTCTCGTATATTATTCATTAAAAGTTTTTTTACAAATTTAGATTGTGACTTACTTTTGGCCAGATTTACTCTTTTTAATTGATCATAATCTGCTAAAGCCTGAAAAGTGAACTCGGAATACTTTGATTCCAGATATTCATCAAACAAGACATCTCTTTTCGTATCAATTCCTTCATTAAGCGTTCGTATATTCAGCATGAAGTCAAATACATCATCGCTGGTTATAATCCTGCTGTCCTTAGGCGGTTCTTCCTGAAATTCCGCACTGCACATACTCACATATTCTTCAAAAAAACTAGAATGATTAAAGGCAGCTTCTCTCTTCAGTTTCAGTTTCTCTGCTATTATGTTTAATACCGTAGTTTTACCTGAACCGTTTCCTCCGTATAAAATGGTAATGGGCTCGCAATCCAGCCTTCTCAATTCTTTTTGTGATAGGATTTGAAAAGGATAATATGAAGTATAGCATGTCCTTTTAATAGACATAAAAAAGCTTACTTCTTGTTCGTGATCAGGAAAAGTAAAATTATCTAAATAGAGCATAATAAGTCCGTCCCCTTTTTATTTTCTTATTTTAGAATACGTTATTTCTTCTAAAATCTCAATACCCCTTGAATTTTATTTTAACTCGTATACTATATAAGTATAGGATTATTTTTTATTTTGTTGTTGATCACCTGTTTTTCGAAAGTTAATCTATAAGACCGAATCATTAATGAGGTTTTATAAGTTAAATTAAGGAGGCTAAAAAATATGAAAGATACAGCAATAATAAAAATTGAAAGAAGAAATCTATGCAGCAGCAGTGCCAACAAACGATTAAGAAAAGAGGGTTTCTTACCGGCAAATATTTTTGGTAAAGGAACAGAGTCTATTGCCGTTAAAGTTAATCGAAGTGAGCTAAGAAAAAAGATCAGTACATTAGGACGAAATGCTATTTTCACACTGGAAATTGCTGAAGAAAATAGCTTTCCGGTAATTATTAAGGAAATCCAGACCTCACCCCTGGGAGAAGAGATACATATAGATTTTCAACAAGTCTCCCTATCTGAAGAAATTAAAGCTGACGTTGTTGTTAAAGTTATAGGCAAAGAAAACTTAGAAGCTCAAAAGCTGATTTTAAATCACCAAATAGACTTTATTACTGTCAGAGGATTGCCTCAAGACATTCCGGACGCAGTGGAAATTGATGTGTCCGCTTTAAAAATCGGTTCCATTTTAACAATCCGTGACATTGCATTACCAAAGGGGATTGTGTGCGAAAACAATCCGGATAGCATAGTAATCACTGTAAATCAGTCAAAAATAAAGGCTGAAGCTACCGCTTAAAATCGACTTTAATCAAAAAATAATCCTAAAAAAGTGTAAGGGCGATCTATCAAAATATATTGAAGCCGGCTAAATAGCCGGCTTTTTTAATGATACGGCCTATACAAATACACTTAGCTGGAGTAATCCGGAATTAATATCTGTTGTCCGGGATAAATGCTGTCCGCAGATATATTATTTAAATTGCAAATATCATAAACAATTTTTCTGGTATCCATATGATTAGGTCCATACTGGCGGGCAATATTCCACAGGGAATCACCGGACTGAATTTCAATTTGTACAGGTTCGTGCTTGGTTAAACTGCTTGCATAGTCTAATCCTAAAACAGTATTTGCCATGAATATAAATAAAATAAGCATAATTGTAATTGACGTGGTAAATCTAAACTTTGACTTTATTCTATACGACTTTCTTTTTCTGTTTGCCATAATGTAATCCTCCCTTTTCGAGAACTTATGTTCATATTTTTATATTATACGAATATTTGTTCCTTGTCAATTGTTTTTTGAACATTTGTTCTTCGTTTTGATAAATTAAGTTATTACAGAAACTCTCATAGGGATGCTGGCTATTTTAGGGGGATTAATTGAAAATAAAAAAACTCTAACCTAATAGTTATGGTTAGAGTTTCTTAGCCATTTAGAATATTTTTTTGCATCAAATTTGATTATCTATATATCATTTCGGTGGGAATAAAGAAGGTATAAGGCGCTGTTAATATAGCTAACGTTAGAGCTGCTCTCACCTTTTCTTCCTTCTCTAAAGTAATGTTACTGAATGAATATTTATAATTCAGCACAAATATAAGAACTGCAGAAATTAGCACTGCACAAGCAACATAAAGGAAAGCATAGATATTGTCAAAGGCATTCCAATATACAGAGGATAGCTGCTTGATCAATTTACTATCCCCATTGGAAAAAAACAGCTCTGCAGCTAAAAGAGTAACCGCGCCGATTATATCTGCCACAAAGCCCAAAATCCACACTTTGAGAATCGTTTTTTTGTAAAGGACCTTTATATCCTTTTGCTTAATGATAAATTTTAAGGCAATTAAGAGTACGCAGCTGTCCACTATAAAATTAGCTGGCAAGACAACAATCCAAACCATGGGAAGGATCATCATCATCCACACAGGAAAAATAACATTATAAAATTTTATTTCCTTCTTCATCACACAAAACTCCCCTGCTTTCTAATTTTACATACGAGAAAGTTTATCATACCACTTGTCTATCATAACAGTCATTTTCTCATGATTCTTTATTCCCCATATGCACAAAACCGTCATAATTACCGCAAGAATTCCTATTCCTGCATAGCTCCCTTTATTAAACATGCTGCCAATCATAATAGAAGCCATCATGGCCGGAGTCCTTCCCACCAAACTGATTATCAGAAATGCTTTCAGCCTCATTTCAGATACCCCTGCCGCATAGGTGAACAAGTCCTTAGGCAGACCTGGAATGAAAAATATTACAAATACTAATATAAATGCTCCCTTACTATTTAGTTTATCTATGAATCTGGACACCTTTTTCTCATCAAAAATCAGATGAATGGCATCCTTGCCGAGAAACCGGGCAAGATAAAAAGCCATAACCGTTCCAATAGCCGTTCCTATTATTGAATATAGATATCCCAGCCAAAAAGAGTATGCATATCCGGCTGCAAACTGCATAGCCTGCCCCGGTATGATACATATGACAATCTGCATAATCTGAATTCCGATATAGGCAAATACACTGGCAGTTTTATATTTTTCTAAATATGCATTGACTGCCTCTAAGCTTTTAAACTGACTTATAAATTCACTGTGATAAAGCATAATGTATAAAGGTACCCCAACGATTAAAAGGATTAATAGTACCAGCTTTATTATAGTGATTATCAGCTTAACTCGGGCTTTGTTTTTCTCCTTTTTTTCTATAGTAGTTTTCATAGATAAACGCTCCTGCTACCTGCTGTTTAAAATTTTTTTATTATAGAGAGCCTGAAGTGCTTTAATAACACCAAATTTAGAATGTTCATAGGTTAAACCCCCTTGAAAGTAAATAATATAGGGTTCCCGTAAAGGTCCATCAGCGCTCAGTTCTATAGATGATCCTTGAACAAACGCTCCTGCGGCCATTATTACCTCACTGTCATAACCCGGCATAGCCCACGGTACTGGTTTTACATGAGAATCTATGGGAGCGGCTTCCTGAATTCCCTCTGCAAAAGCACACATGGCTTCCGGCGTATAAAGCTTAACAGCTTCAATTATATCACTTCTTTTTTCCGTAGCTTTCGGACACACCTCATAGCCTAAGCTTTCGAAGACCTGGGCACAGAGAATGGCACCTTTCACAGCAGCATTTACAGCCTTGGGAGCAAGAAACAGTCCTTGCAGCATGGTCCTTGTCTGCCCAAACATCAGCCCGCACTCACCGCCGATTCCCGGTGATGTCATCCGGTAGGCGATATTTTGTACTAAAGCTTCCCTTCCTGCAATATATCCCCCTGTAAGGGCCAAGCCTCCCCCTGGATTTTTTATAAGAGAGCCTGCAATAATGTCTGCGCCAACCTGTGTGGGCTCTTTGATATCTAGAAATTCTCCATAACAATTATCCACCATACAAACGATGTCCGGATTAATCTGATGGACAAAGGAGGCCCATTCTTCTATCTCATCAATAGTAATGGCTTTCCTCCATCCATACCCGGTAGCTCTTTGCACAGTAATAATTCTGGTATTTTTTGAAATGGTATTTTTTAAAGTGTTGAAATCGATATTTCCCTCCGAAGTTAATTCTACCTGTTTATAAGTAATACCAAATTCCTTTAAGGAACCTTTTCCTTCTCCTCTCAGTCCGATTACCTCTTCCAAGGTATCATAGGGAGCTCCAGTACAATAAATCAGCTCATCTCCGGGTCTCAGAATCCCGGTTAAGGTAAGAGTTAAAGCATGCGTGCCGTTTACAATAATCGGCCTGACTAATGCCGCCTCTGTTTTAAAAATATCGCAATAAACCCGTTCAATCGCTTCTCTGCCCGGATCATCATAACCATATCCCGTATTCCAGCCGAAATGCATATCGCTGATTTTATTTTTCTGAAAAGCTTCCAGTACCTTATATTGATTAAAAGCCATTATGTCATCCAAATCTGCAAATAAATCTGTTACCTCAGCTTCTGCTTTATTTATAATCTCCATAACTTCCGGAGAAATTCCCATTTTATTTGTTAATAATTCATATGTATTTTTCTGCATTTAACTTTGTAACCCTCTCTTTGATTTACATAATTTAATTACGGTTGCATATGTTTCCGTTTTCTATTTTTCACCCTTGCGTTCCAACTCCCATTCCATATTATTTACCAAATCACGTTTAACATTCTCTTTATGTTTGGCATATAGTTGTGTGGTGGTAACGTTTTCATGATCCAACAGAACCTGAACATCATATATATCCTCTCCTCTGCCGATTAGGCTGGTTGCCGCTGTGGCTCTCAGCTTATGAGGACTGTAGCCGCTTCGCTGAGTGGTTTTAAGGGCATAAGCGGTATATTTTTTTACCAGCTCACGAATCTGCCTTTCTGTCATTCTTTTTCCCTGTAAAGAAAGAAACAGCGCTGATTTATTTTCTTCCTCTAATGTTTCATCGGAGGCCCTTTCCTGTTCTAAATAGTCCTTAATAACCATTTCACAGGACTGATTAATAGGCATAATGGATTCCTTTCCCCGTTTTCTATAAATTTTAAATTCTTTTCTGTCAAAATTGAAGGAGTCCACATTCAGCTGCTGCAGCTCTGAGAGTCTTAACCCATAAGTTATGAATAACACCAATATGGCTTTATCCCTTTTTTTTGTCTTTTTCCAAAATTCCAGCTGTTTTTTTGTCATTCCTGTTC
>DKLE01000015.1 GCA_002455605.1 Firmicutes bacterium UBA6648 | reverse complement strand
AACATCACGGTACCTTCCTTTTGTAGATTTCTGATTCATAATCAGTATAGCACAACCTGCATAAAAAAATCCGGTAATTGTTAAAAACCATTACCGGATTTAAAATTCTTATATCATAAATTCATATTAGAATTTATTAATTTTTCTTTTAACATATGTGGTATGAAGGATCTCGTGGGCTTTGTGGCTTCCCGGTTCTCCTAAATATTCCTCATAAAGTTTCTTTATTGCCGGATTTTCATGAGATTTTCTGATTGGCTTCGAAGCATCCAGTCCATAAAGAGCGCTTGCACGCATGGCTTTAATATTGAACTTATTTTTTGTTCTTGCACTGTGCCTAGGCTGTCCTCCGCCATTTACACAGCCTCCCGGACAAGCCATCATTTCTACAAAATGATAATTTGCTTCTCCTGATTTAATTTTGTCCATTACCTTCCTTGCATTTCCAAGACCGGATGCAACCGCAACATGAATATCCATACCGGCCACATTATAGGTAGCCTCTTTAATGCCGTCAGTTCCTCTAACCTCAGAGAAATCCAGATTCTTGAGCTCCTCTCCGGTTAAGGTTTCTACTGCCGTTCTCAAGGCCGCTTCCATTACACCTCCTGTAGCACCGAAGATGACACCTGCCCCCGTGGATTCTCCCAGAGGATTATCAAATTTTCCATCCGGAAGGTTGACAAAGTCGATACCTACCTGATCGATCATTCTGGCAAGCTCCCGTGTGGTAATTGCAATATCCACATCCGGATATCCGGAAGCATCCTGATCTTCTCTGCCCCGTTCAAACTTCTTAGCCGTACAAGGCATTACGCTGACACTGACTATTTTTCCCGGATCAATCCCCAGCTTTTCCGCATAATACGTTTTGGCAATTGCTCCAAACATTTGCTGCGGAGATTTACATGAGGATAGGTGGTCAATCATATCCGGATAGAAATGCTCACAGAATTTTACCCATCCTGGTGAGCAGGAAGTGATAAGAGGTAATGCTCCCCCGTTCTTAACTCTGTCTAAAAACTCCTTTGCTTCTTCCATTATGGTCAAATCGGCGGCAAAATCAGTATCAAAGACTTTATTAAAGCCCAGCATGCGAAGTGCTGTTACCATTTTTCCCTCTACTTCATTTCCGATATGAACCTTATATACTTCACCCAGCGCTGCTCTTACAGACGGAGCAGTTTGAACGATAACATATTTATCCGGATCATTGATTGCTTCAAATACTTTATCCGTTTGATCCTTTTCCGCTATGGCTCCTGTAGGACAGGCCATCAGACACTGCCCGCAGTTTACACAGCTGGTATCGTCTAAATCCAAAAAGAATGCCGTATCTATAATGGTATCAAACCCTCTTCCATTGGCACCTAAAATACCGATCCCCTGAACCTTTTCACACATAGCTACACATCTTCTGCAGAGAATACATTTATGACTGTCTCTAACCATGTGAACCGCTGTGTCATCAAACATTCTCTCAGGCATAGCTCCTGCATATTTCGTAGAGTCATCCACATGAAGCTTGTGACAGAGCTTAATTAGTTCACAATTTCCCGCACTTCCGCAGGAAAAGCAATCAATAGTATGATTGGACATAAGCAGCTGAAGGGTCTTTTTTCTGGAATCCAGAACACGTTTGCTGTTGGTTATAATTTCCATATCCGGTGCAATAGGATGTACACAGGCGGCAACCAGGGTTCTTGCCCCTTTGACCTCCACCACGCACATACGGCATGCGCCGATTTCATTGATATCCTTTAAATAGCATAATGTAGGTATTTGAATGTGCGCCAGCTGAGCAGCTTCCAGTATGGTCGATCCAGCCGGAGCAGTAACTTCCATTCCATTTATTTTTACAGTAATATTCTCCATTCTGACCTTCCCTTCTATTCTTTTGTTATTGCACCAAAATGACAATTATTCAAACAAGCTCCGCATTTAATACACTTGTCTGTATCAATAACATGAGTTTTTTTCGATTCTCCGCTGATAGCACCTTCCGGGCAGATCTTCCGACACAAGGTACATCCCTTGCATTTTTCCGGATTAATCTTAAAGGTCAGTAGGGCTTTACATACTTTTGAAGGACAGACTTTATCCGTAACATGTGCTATGTATTCATCTCTAAAGAACTTAAGAGTTGATAAAACCGGATTTGGAGCAGTCTGTCCCAAGCCACATAAAGCATTGTCCTTAATATAGTATGCCAGCTCTTCCAATTTGTCCAAGTCCTCCGGAGTGCCCTTGCCTTCCGTAATATTTTCAAGAATTTCGTACATTCTCTTGGTTCCCACTCGGCACGGTGTACATTTTCCGCAGGATTCATCTACTGTGAACTCTAAAAAGAATTTAGCGATATCCACCATACAATTATCTTCATCCATTACGATAAGACCGCCGGATCCCATCATGGAACCGATGGAAATCAGGTTGTCATAGTCGATTGGAATGTCATAGTGCTCTGCCGGAATACATCCGCCGGAAGGTCCACCGGTTTGAGCCGCTTTAAATTTCTTTCCGTTTGGAATCCCGCCGCCTATTTCTTCAATAACGGTCCTTAAAGAAGTTCCCATGGGTACTTCTACCAGACCTGTATGCTTAACCTTTCCGCCCAGTGCAAAAACCTTTGTTCCCTTGGACTTTTCAGTCCCAATGCTGGAAAACCACTCAGCACCATTTAAAATAATCTGCGGAATATTGGCTGAAGTTTCTACATTGTTCAATATTGTAGGGCTTTCAAATAACCCCTTTACTGCCGGAAACGGAGGTCTTGGTCTTGGCTCTCCTCGATTTCCCTCAATAGAAGTCATTAATGCCGTCTCTTCACCGCATACAAAAGCTCCTGCTCCAAGTCTTAAATCAATGTTAAAGTTAAATCCGGTATTGAAAATGTTTTCACCTAAGAGCCCGTATTCTCTTGCCTGATTAATGGCAATCTTTAATCGTTCTACAGCAATGGGATATTCTGCACGAACATAGATATACCCCTGATCGGCGCCAATAGCATAGCCGGCAATAGCCATCGCTTCGAGAACCACATGGGGATCCCCTTCCAAGACGGATCGATCCATGAATGCTCCAGGGTCTCCTTCATCTGCATTGCAGCAGACATATTTTTGAACCTTACCTCTGTTTCCGGAAGCATATTTCCATTTTAGTCCGGTTGGAAAGCCTGCGCCCCCTCTGCCTCTCAGTCCACTGTCCAAAATTTCCTGAATAACTTCATCCGGAGTCATCTCAGTAAGGGCCTTGCCTAACGCTTCATAACCTCTTGTTCCGATATATTCCTCAATGTTCTCCGGATTAATATATCCGCAATTTCTTAATGCAATACGTTTTTGTTTTCTATAAAAGTTTGTATCATTTAATCCTTTAACCCCTTCCGAAGTTAATGTCTCATCATAAACCAGACGCTTTACGATACGTCCTTTTACCAGATGTTCTTTTACAATTTCTTCTGCGTCCTCAGGCTTAACCATTGAATAAAATACCTGATCCGGATAAACCAATACAACAGGTCCTAAGGCACAAAGACCAAAACAGCCGGTTTTCACCACTGCAACTTCTTGATCCAGGCCTGCTTCTTTAATATTTTCTTCAAAGGCTTCTATAATCTTCATGCTTCCGGAGGAAGTACATCCTGTACCACCACAAACCAATACATGTGAACGAATCATTATCAATTCCTCCTCTTATAATTCTGTTGAATCCAAAGTATATTTACTGACAATAAGACCTCTTTCAATATGCTGTTCAAACACCGCTTTTGCCTTTTCCGGATTCATCTTTACATACGTAACCTTTTCCCGTCCCGGTTCATATATTTCCACTATGGGTTCGTACTGGCACAACCCGATGCAACCAGTCTGTGTAACAACTACATCCTGTAACCCTTTTTCATTTACCATATCGGCCAGGGTATTCAATACCGGCCTTGCTCCGCTCGCGATACCGCATGTTGCCATGCCCACTACAATACGCATCTGAGCACCTTCTTCATTTCTTACTCCCATTTGGTTCTGCACTCTATCTCTTATCTCTTTTAATTCTTCAAGTGATTTCATACTTCTCCTTGCCTTTCCACTATATATTACAGCAGTATTCCGCCATCAACTTCTATTTTGTTTTCATCTAAATATTCTTTTAAATATTTCAGTATTTCTGGTGAGTTTAAGGGAACCCCGTCTAAGATTTCTTTCACCTCACAGGTGTCAAGCTTAAACTCTTTTCCGTTATATGAATATATATACACAAAATCAATATCTGCATTAAAGGCTATCAAGGTATAAATCGTACTGTTTATATCTCCCAAAGGCATCCTGTCTATATGTGAAAGTCGAAAAACAGCTTTTATTTCAGTACCTTTATTAATTTCAGAACGAATTGCAAATTCTCCGCCGGAACTCTCTGCTGCCAGTTTGAAAAAGGGGATTCCCATTCCTACTTTTCTTGAAGTTCTGGTGGTAAAAAATGGATCCACAGACTTATGCAGCAGCTCTTGGCTCATACCTCTTCCGTTGTCCTCAATTACAATAGTCAAACAATCTTTATCTTCATCAATGAGCACCTCTATCCGAATCAATGATGCATTTGCTCTTATAGAATTTTCTGCAATATCTAAAATATTTAATGATATCTCTGTCATCATATTCCTTTATACTTCTCTGTAATTGTTGAGTATTTTTTCTACATCATCTACTGTAACACGTCCATGAACGTCATCATCAACAATCATGACAGGAGCTAATCCACAAGCACCTACACATCGGCATGCTTCCAATGAAAACATTCCATCCGGCGTGCATTCGCCGCCTACAACGCCCAAAATATCCATCAGTTTGTTATAAATATCACCAGCTCCTTTAACGTAACAAGCTGTTCCCAGACAGACTGAAACCGTATGCTTCCCTTTTGGAGTCAATGAAAATTGGGAATAAAAGGTACTGACTCCATAAACTTTTTCAAGGGGTATCCCTAAAGCATCCGAAATCATGGTCTGAACTTCGATAGGTAAATAACCGTAAATGTTTTGTGCTTCCTGCATAATCGGCATTAAGCAGCCTTTATCATTTCTAAACTGATCGATTACTTTAAGCAGCTTTTCTTCTTGCTCTTTCGTGCCTTCAAAAGGTATGTCATTTTTTCCGCTAGCCAAATTAAATTCCTCCTTACTATTTACAAATATAATGCAACATGCGATAATAGTACAAACTTAGTTATATCACTTTATTGCACAAAAATCTACAAAAAAGTAGAAAGTTTTGAATTGTATATTTTTGTTTATTATTTAACGATTCCTAATGCTGTTTAACTATTTATTGGAGGTAAATATGCAAATAAAAGACATTATCTTGCTGTTAGATGCGAGTTTATTAAGTAGTGAAAATCTTTTGGATACTCCTGCAAAAAGTGCTTTTGCTTCTGATTTGATGAGCGATGTTTTAGCATTAGTAAAAGAACAGAACATACTTCTTACGGGACTTTGTAACCCCCAGGTTCTTCGTACCGCTGAAATGCTTGACATGAACTGTGTTATCTTGGTCAGAGGGAAGGTTCCTACGGAAGAATTCATAACAATGGCAGCGGAAAAAAATATCTGTTTGCTTACGACTAAAAAAACAATGTTTACATCCTGCGGTATTCTTTATTCCAATGGACTTCACGGAGGAAATATTAATGAACGATAACACAATCCTTGCTCTGCACTACACCGTTGTACCCAATGATTTTTCTCGTGCGGGCGAAGCCAGCAGCGATGTAAAGAACACGCTTAAGCAGCTGGGCGTTTCTCCCGAAATAGTCCGAAAAGTCTCCATCGCCTTATATGAAGGTGAAATCAATATGGTGATCCATGCTAACGGGGGAGCCATTGATGTAAAGGTCACTCCGGATCAAATCATCATGGTTGTTGCCGATTCAGGACCGGGTATCATTGATATTGATAAAGCCATGGAAGCCGGTTATTCCACTGCTTCTGAAAGTGCGAGAGATTTAGGCTTCGGTGCCGGTATGGGCCTTCCGAACATTAAAAAATATTCAGATCATATGAATATTGATACATTGATTGGAATTGGTACAACTTTAACAATAATTGTCAATTTAATTTGAATTATTTATTATTTCTATCTAAATGTATGGAAGGAAAGGAGGAAAAATGAACAAATTTTTTCATTCCGTATCACTTATTGAAGAATTATGCAGCGGATGTATAAACTGTATTAAGCGCTGTCCCACTCAGGCTATCCGCGTCAGACACGGTAAGGCATGCATAACGAAAGAATTTTGTATCGATTGTGGAGAATGTGTTCGCACATGTCAAAACCATGCAAAAGTAGTAAACCGCGATTTTATCAAATGCTTAAATGATTTTGAATATACGGTGGCACTTCCTGCCCCTTCTCTATACAGCCAATTTAATAATATTAATAACGTTACCGACATTAATGCTATATTAACCGCCATTTTAATGCTGGGCTTTGATGATGTCTACGAAGTAGCAGCAGGAGCTGAAGTAGTCACGGCAGCTACTAAGGACTATGTCAATGACCACAAAGAACAATGGCCGATTGTTAGCACTGCCTGTCCCTCCGTAGTGCGGCTTATTCGGGTACGCTTTCCAAATCTAATCGATCATTTGCTTCCTCTGCATCCTCCTGTTGAGATAGCAGCAGCGGCAGCCAGAAAAAGAGCTATGGAAAAAACCGGACTTTCTTCTGAAAAAATAGGAATTATTTTTATTTCCCCCTGTTCATCAAAAGTCGCCTACATAAAAGAACCTCTCGGTATGGAGAAGAGCTCCATTGACCGGGCCATCGGTATCACAGATATTTACCCTTTAATACTAGCCCATTTACAGGAAGCCTCTCTCTCTCCTCTAGATCTGGCAATAGCCGGAAGAGTTGGCATAGGCTGGGGCCGAAGCAGCGGCGAGGCGCTGGCTCTTGAGACCGATGAATATCTGTCTGCTGACGGTATTGAAAATGTGGTACATGTTTTAGAGGACTAGATCGGAAG
>DKLE01000069.1:6013-20468 GCA_002455605.1 Firmicutes bacterium UBA6648 | reverse complement strand
ATAAATCTGTTTTAGTAGAGAGAGGGAAAAGATGTTTGGAATAATTTATGGGAATATATTCTCCGCTATTGAAGATTTTATGAAATGTTTAATATTCATTGTTCCTTTTATTATAGTTATATTATTCTATGCAAGGAGATACAATTTAAGCATTTCAAAAGCACATATATTAGGTGATCTGATTTTTGTATATTTAATTGTGTTTATGCTGGAATTTACTACTATTTCATCTCTTGCACGTATTCTTTATATTGGCATTGAAATACGTCCAGAAACCTTTAACTTTATTCCTTTTAATTCTATAACAACGGATATGTTCTCATATGTTACAAATATAATTTTATTTTTACCTTTCGGCTTATTATGTCCAATTCTTTGGGAAAATCAACGTACTATTAAGAAGGTGACTTTTGCTGGCTTTATATTTTCATTAACAATAGAGACAAGTCAAATATTTAGTATGAGAGTAACAGACGTTGATGATTTATTTATGAATACGATTGGCGTAGCTATTGGATATCTGATTTTCATAATAATAAAAAAAATATCTATAATTAAGAATGGATTAATATTAGCTAAGAATAACAATCTTCCATTTGTATTAAAGCATGAAGTATGGTTTTTGATTTATATTGTTTTTGCTTTTGAATTTTTACTTTTACCATATCTGTAATAAAAAAATCTATTACAGAAAAAAGATAGAGCCAGAGAATTAAAGTGCATTTTGCATTCCCATTCTCTGGCTTTTTTGTTTGCCAATTAGATATTCACTTATTTGGGCGGTGTAATTGTTTTGATAGGCATGATTTCTGACTGAATCATTGCCATGACAAGAACTTAAACCTCGTATATTTCTTTACAGCCGGAGATGGAGGTGCAAATTGCTTTCTCTACGGACTCCGCAGCTGCCGCTTTATCATGGTTCTTCAGTGCCTTTAAGATTTCCCCTGCACTGTTGCAGACGACTTCATTCCCATACTTTTGGATGAATCTTATCCAAAGGTGAGTAACGGGAACGCGGAAGGAACGATAGATTAAAGGGAGCAAAGTATTTTGGCTGGTCATGGCCAATTCATGATAAAAAGAGAAAGCAGCATCAGCAGCTTTTGCACTATTATCGTTTAGACGCTGCATCTTATCTAAATAGCACTCCAAGGAGGCTATATTCTCGTCCGTGTGTCGGTCTACAGACAATTCTACTGCCAGTTTATCCACAATCATCTTAATTTCCAAGATAGAGCGGATCTCGTCCCGGCGCAAGTGTCCGCCGTTGTAATTCATGATGGAGAGAAGGGTCTCTACGGTACCATAGCGGCGGTAATCCGTTACAAATACTCCAGAACGGGGTTTCACCTTTAAAAACCCTTTCCTGGAAAGCTCAGCAATTCCACCGTTTACCACAGCGCGGCTGACCTGCATCTGTTCAGCCAGGACGCGTTCAGGTGGAAGTTTTTCACCAATTTTCAATTTTCCGGAAAGAATCATCGTCTCGAACTCCCTGACAAAAAGTTCTTTTAATGTAGGGGCTTTTAATTTTGTAAAATCCATTTGTATTCCTTTCTGAGGTTCGACATAATTCTCTAAATTGGTATAACCAGATATTAAAAAAATATCATAATATGGAATAAAAATCAATAGAATATGTTCAAATATACAAAATTATGGCAGGTTGACCTATACTTGACAATCCAAACAAAATTTTATAGAATGAAAATATAATTGCACTACTGGTATGACCAAAATAAAAATAGTATGTTTCCCAGAAGGAGGAAAAAATTATGTTTCGGTTTAATTATGAGGCGGGTGCAGGGTTTCTAAGTGTTTGGCTGGTGTGGATTGGTGTGTTTTTCATTCTGTTTTTGCTGAACGAAGTTACCCGCAGATTTAAAGTGGCTGGAATTTTAGGCTTTGTGGTATTACCAGCTATACTCTCGGTCCTGTGGTTTACGGTTATGAAAGGAACCACCTACACAGACTGGTTTCATTTGGCGAAGGTGTATTCGGCCACAGCCGGCTGTATTGGTTTCTGGTGTATCCGCCATGTACGTGGAACCAATAAGAAAACAGGTGAGGAATGGGCACTGGCTGACAATAAAATAGCTCTTTGCTTTCCGCCGTTGATACTGGCTATCAATATTTTAGAAGCGGTAATACGTGACTTTGAAGTAGGTGCCATCTATTATGGTGTTAAGATTCAGGAGGTAGCCGATAATGCTCCTTTTGATTTGATGGGTGGAGATTGGAACTATATGAATGGAATTGCCGGTATCCTGAATATTATCATTATTACCGGTTGGTTCGGCATTAAAATTAGGAAAAAGACCGAGAAAGACGGCAGCCGAGATATGCTGTGGCCGGATATGCTGTGGTTTTATATCCTGGCCTACGATTTGTGGAACTTTGCGTATACATATAACTGCCTGCCTCACCATTCATGGTACTGTGGGTTTGCCCTGCTGTTGGCACCGACCCTATGTGCATTTACCCTTGGCAAGGGGGCGTGGCTGCAGCATCGGGCCCAGACCTTGGCTCTGTGGTGTATGTTTGCCCAAACCTTCCCCAAGTTCCAAGATATTGGACAGTGGCGTGTAGACTCTACTTATAATCCTACCATATACTTTATCGTCAGCTTTGTAGCACTGGCATCGAACATTGCCGTATTAGCTTATATGATTTACAAGTGGAAAAAGACACAACGAAATCCTTACAAGGGTGAACTGTATACAGACTTAAAAGAATATCAGACCATAGCAGCACTGGCAGAATAAATTTAAGCGGTGCAAGGTTGAAAATCCTTTTCAGCCTTCTTCATTTAGCCTATTCAATTTTAAGTAGGCATCGAAATTTGAAAGGTATGGGAATAAAAGTGAAAGAAATTCGGATTTTGGAAATCAAGGAAAGTATATTTGAAGATAATAACAAGGACGCACAACGTCTTAGGGAGCAGTTAAAAAGTGAGAATACCTTTTTGCTGAACCTGATGAGTTCTCCGGGAGCAGGAAAGACGACTACGTTGGTAAATACGATCAATCGTCTGAAAGACAAACTTAGCATGGCGGTTATGGAGGCAGATATCGATTCTGATGTGGATGCAAGGACTATTTCTCAAACGGGTGTAAAGGTCATTCAGTTACATACAGGGGGAATGTGCCATCTGGATGCAGATATGACCAGACAAGGACTTCAAGGCTTGGATGCCAAAGGGACTGATCTGGTGATTCTGGAGAATGTAGGAAATCTGGTATGTCCTGCTGAATTCGATACAGGAGCCACGAAGAATGCAATGATCCTAAGCGTTCCTGAAGGGGATGATAAACCTCTGAAATATCCTTTGATGTTCCAGATATCTGACGTACTGGTTATCAACAAAATAGATACCATGGAAGTGTTTAGCTTTAATCTGGAGCTGTGTGTGGAGAGAGTGAAAAAACTGAATCCCAATATAGCCATATTCCCGATTTCCGCTAAAACAGGAGAAGGTATGGAAGCATGGACGGAGTGGTTATATAGGCAGGTTAAAGGAGAGTAAAACGGTGGAGCAAGCAATTACAAAGATGTATTTTCCAGAAGGGTATGAATGTAAGTACAATGAAAAGGTAATGGCTCTAGCAAATATGCTGGGACGGAGGGATCCCAAGAAGAACGGATATAAGTGGGATGACCCGGAATATGTTATTTTGGAGGCTGGTATTGATGATGATATGGCTGAAATAGGCTTAGCCATGGGGTATTATACCAAGAGAACTGCCAAGGAAATTGCTCAGATTATGGGTAAATCCCAGGAATACTGCCATGAGCAGATGATGAAGCTGGCAGTGTACGGCACTTGTTTTGTGAATGTTATCGATGGAATAGATACTTTTTGGCATGCAGAGAGCTGGATTCCCGGTATTATGGAGATGATTGTAAACAATCTGGATGTTGTAAAGAAACATCCCATTGTAGCCTATGCCATGGAGGCATACGGAAGAGTCCGGGGGCCTATGAGTTCAGGTATGTTTCCTCCCGGAATCGGTCTGATGAGGGTCATTCCCATTGAGACGGCTATCGAAGGAAACAGTCATAGAGCCAGCTATGAAGAGGTCTCTAAATATTTAACTGATAATACGGTTTTTTCTTGTTCTCCTTGCTCTTGTCGTACGGACAGAGAGGCTATGGGAGAGGGCTGCGGTCATCTGAAAGAGGATATGTGTATCCAGATGGGGCATGCAGCAGAATACTATATCCGTACAGGACGGGGACGGGAAATTACCAGAGATGAAGCCTTTAATATCATTAAGAGGGCAGAGGAAAACGGTCTGATGCACCAGATTCCTAATATTGACGGATCTGGTAAAACCCATGCTATCTGTAACTGCTGTGGCTGTTCCTGCCTGTCCCTCCGTTCCGGAACGATGTATAAGAACGTGGATATGGTACGCTCGAACTATGTTTCAAGGGTGGATAAGGAAAAATGCGTGGCCTGTGGCCAGTGCGTGGAAAATTGCCCGATGAATGCCATGAAGCTGGGACAGAAGATTTGCTCCAGAGGAGCGGTTACAGAGGATATTACAACAACCTATACCCCGAGAAACAATGCTTGGACGGAAGAAGACTGGAATCCGGATTACCGGATAAATCGTCAGGAAGTTGTGGATACTGGTACGGCTCCTTGTAAAACCAATTGCCCCGCCCACATTGCGGTGCAGGGATACATAAAATTGGCCGCTCAGGGCAAGTATACGGAAGCTCTTGAACTGATTAAAATGGAGAATCCATTTCCTGCCGTTTGCGGATATGTTTGCAACAAACGTTGTGAAGATGCTTGTACCAGAGGGGATTTGGATGAACCTATCGCAATTGATGATATCAAACGCTTTATTGCCGATCAAGATTTGAACAAAGAGATTCGGTTTATTCCTAAGAAACGTCATCATTACGGTGAGAAAAAGATTGCCGTTGTGGGATCCGGCCCGGCTGGATTGTCCTGCGCATACTATCTGGCTATAGATGGGTATGATGTGACAGTATTTGAAAAAGAAAAGGTAGTCGGCGGAATGCTGACCCTTGGGATTCCATCTTTCGTTCTTGAGAAAAAGATTGTGGAAGCAGAAATCGATATTTTAAGAGAATTGGGTGTTACCTTTAAGAGCGGAATAGAAGTAGGAAAAGATATCACACTGAATCAGCTAAGAGCAGATGGATATACAGCCTTCTATTTGGCAATCGGAGCGCAAAAGGGTCGGAAGATAGGCGTAGAAGGTGAAGACTATGAAGGAGTGATTTCCGGAATAGAATTCCTCTCTCGTGTTAACCAGAATGAAAAAGAAACCGTTTCTGGTAACGTCGTAGTCATCGGTGGCGGTAATGTGGCTATCGATGTGGCCCGTGTGGCAGTTCGTGCCGGCGGGAAAAAAGTCAGCATGTTCTGTCTGGAAAACAGAGAACAAATGCCGGCTCTTGACGAAGAAATTGAAGTGGCTGAAAGTGAAGACATCACCATCAATAATTCTTGGGGGCCTAAGCGTATTATTGGAGAGAATGGCAAGGTAACAGGTATTGAATTGATGCGTTGTATCCATGTCTTTGATGAAAATGGCCGTTTCAGCCCTAAGTATGATGAAAACCAGACGATGATCGTAGAAGCAGATTATGTGCTGTTATCTGTAGGTCAATCTATCGACTGGTGTGGTATGTTGGCGGGCAGCCAGGCTGTTTTAAATTCCAATAACACCATCCAGGTAGACGCTGCCACCTATCAGACGAATCAGCCGGATGTATTTGCAGGGGGAGATGCGGTGACCGGGCCTCGTTTTGCCATCGATGCCATTGCTACAGGAAAACAGGCAGCAATTTCTATTCATCGTTTTGTCCAGGTGGGACAGGATTTGCTGATTGGCCGCAGCCGCCGCCAGTATATTGAATTAGATAAGAGCGCAGTTATTATCAATAGTTTTGATACAACGCCCAGACAGAGAGCTGCAAAGATTGATGGTCAGGAAGCGAAGAAAACCTTCCGTGACCTTCGAGAAGCCCTTACGGAGGAACAGATGAGGAAGGAAACGGAGAGATGTCTTGGCTGTGGTGCTACCGTAGTGGATGAATACATGTGCGTAGGTTGTGGAATGTGTGCCACAAAATGTAGGTTTGGAGCCATCACCCTGGAACGTGTTTATAACGGGAAAGGTGTGGAGTTCTTGGGCATAAAAAAGGCAATTTTACCTCATGTCATTAAGCGCAAAGTAAAGATAACCGCCAAAAAAGTACTTGGAGGGAAGAAATAAACTATGCACGAACTAGGTATCATGTATCATATTGTTGAACAAGTGTTGAGAGTGGTGGAAACAAACCAGCTCTCAGAGGTGGAGGCCATTGTCCTGCAAGTGGGCGAATTGTCTTCGGTGGTTCCAAGGTATCTTCATGCCTGCTTTCCCGCTGCGGCAGATGGTACTGTGCTTGAAAACAGCAAATTAGAAATAGAAATACTCCCAGCCAATGGAATTTGTCAAGGTTGTGGAAAAGTATATTCATTACGGGAACATGAAAGAGTGTGCCCAGCGTGCAGGAGTGAAGAATTTGAGAGGATCAGTGGGGGAGAATTTTATCTAAAAGAAATTAGGGCGTGTTGAGCTGATGAAAAGATCAAAGGGTTTTCGGTTATATTTTAACAGAGGCCCTTTTTTGCTTTTTTCATAAAGAATACTGTGTTATGCTAAGATGATTATATTATTTCATCTGAAAATATATGGGACATCGCCATTATTAATAAATTTCCTATATCTTTGAAAGTCACAAAATGAGCATAATACAGTTCATTTTCTATGGTTTTGAATGGGAAGAGTTCATTGGAAAACTAAAGGGGGAATAAGGATATGATTAGAGACTTTAGGTTAAAAGATATTGATTGCATCATGCACCTGTGGCTGGAAACGAACCAACAAGCCCATGATTTTATCGAAAGCAGCTATTGGGATAGTAACTTTATCTCGGTTAAAGAAATGCTGCCGCAGTCAACGATTTATATATATGAATGCAATAACCAAATACAGGGATTTATAGGCTTGGTTGATGATTACATTGCAGGGCTTTTCATTTCTAAGGATAATCAATCCAGAGGGATAGGAAGAACGCTGTTAAATTACACAAAAGAAAAATGTATGAGGTTAACGTTACAGGTCTATCAAAAAAATTCCCGGGCAGTACAATTTTATTTAAGAGAGGGTTTCTCTATTTCTGAAGAACAGGTGGACGAAGAAACTGGAGAAATAGAATATCTCATGGAATGGAGACAATTTGCCTAATCTGGAGCTTAGGGTAATTCCTGTCCAATAATTAACTTTTTGCAGGGAGAAGCATTTACAAACGATGCTCTGCTAGGTGACAATGATACCTACAAGTATGATAAAATGCTTTTCTACATGAAAACTTTATGAAATTGTTAAAATTAAAATATTCCGGAACACCACAGAATCCAATTGATGATGTTAAAATGCAGACTAAAAGCGCGCACTGCGGAGCTTATTCTGCATTTTTTATTGCATAAAAAGGCTTGACGAATTGAAACTACGGATGTAGTATGTAGATATAAACTATGATTGTAGTTAATTTGATTTGGAGGGGCAATATGGTAAACAAAGCATTTGAAATCAGCGAGGCGGAATTAGAGGTTATTAAAGTCCTTTGGAAAACCGATAAACCAATGACAGCACAGGAAGTATGTGACACTGTTGTTAATAAGGAGTGGAAATACACAACTGTTTCTACTTTGCTTAGTCGATTGGTGGAAAAGGGTGCGGTTGCATACGACAAAAAAGGAAAGTTATATCTTTATTATCCAATTATCAAAAAGGAAGAGTACAAGCAGGCGCAGACAAAAAACCTTGTAACAAAGTTGTATGACGGTTCTGTAAAGAAATTAGCTGTTTCCCTGTTCAAAGCAGGAGAGATGTCCGCAGATGACATTGAGGAAATCAAAAAGATGTTTAATCTTTAGGGGGACGGATTTATGTTATTACAGATATTTCAAGCAATACTTATAACGTCGGCGGTAGGAAGTGTTTTAGCGGCATTGTTGCTGTTGTTAAAGCCTATAACAAAGCGGTGTTTTGGCTCTGCATGGCAATATTATGCATGGGCCATTGTGCTTATTGTTATGATATTGCCTGTTACTATACGTCTACCGCAGGCTGTCCCATATACAGCACCTAATGATTTGCTGAATATGCAACAGACTTTCACAGAAGAAACAATACAAACGAAAGTGAAAAATGTGCAACAAATACCAATTTCTGCAGTGGATACGAAATCGATGGGACAAAGCACAGTGAATGTATTAAAGGATATTTCATTTGGAATAATGGATATGATGTGTTATGTGTGGCTGATCGGATTGATGCTGATGTTGGGAATAAATATTATTAGATATTTGACATTTTTGCAGGCAATCTGCAAGAACTCTGTCATTATTTCCTGTCCCGGAATAGATGCAGACAAAATTATAACCCGAAAAACAAGCATGATTGATGCACCGCTTATGGTAGGGTTTTTCAAACCTATGTTACTCCTTCCCGATATAGAAATACCGGAGGAAAATCTAAACTATATACTATTGCATGAGCTTACTCATTACAAGCGGCACGACCTCTGGTATAAATGGTTTGCAATGCTTGTAAATACTGTGCATTGGTTTAATCCTTTTGCCTATATCGTGTCGGGGCAGATTGACGAGGAATGTGAAATCTCCTGTGATCTATCTGTTGTGGCAAATATGGATGAAAAGGAACAAAAAGGCTATATGAACACAATATTAACCCTTGTTTCACGAACAAGGACAAGTCCTAAACTATTTACCACGGCAATGGCAAGCAATAAAAATCAGATTAAAAGGAGATTTACCATGATAAAAAATGCAACGAAAAAAAGTAAACTGACAATGTTTTTTTCAGTAATTACGGCCTGTATAATACTTGGTGTAGCTGTTTTTGCAAGCGGAGTTTTGAGTGATAAGGCCCAAGCACAAGATTTAGATAAGGCTCAGGAGATGGTGACTGAAAATCAGACGAATATACTATTAATTGGCGTTGATGGCAGTGAGCAAATACGCGCAGATACTTTAATGTTGCTCTCACTTAATAGAGAGAATAATAGTCTTGCGGTATTGTCAATTCCCCGTGACACCCTTATTACAACAGATGGGCAAGATAATAAAATAGCTTATTTAATGGCTGATGGTGATGAACAAAAAATAATTGACGCAGTTACTAATGATCTTCAAATACCCGTTAATTATTACGCAAGGATGAATTTTGAAGGGTTTAGAAATATTATAGATATTTTAGGTGGCGTGGAGTTTAATGTGCCTGTTGATATGCTTTACGATGACCCTGCGCAGGATTTACATATATCTTTGAAAAAAGGATTGCAAATATTGGATGGTGTAAAAGCAGAACACTTAGTCCGTTATCGAGCAGGTTATGCCGAAGGAGATATTGGAAGAGTGGGAGTGCAGCAAAGTTTTATTATGGAACTTATAAAGCAAAAATTTGACACTAAATATCTGGCAGAAATAAGTAAATTACATAACGAATTTTCAAAGAATGTTGTAACAAATTATCCTTCTGTAAAAATTGCCCAAGATATAAAAGATTTAGATAAAATAAACGTCAAGGACATTGAGACTTATATTTTACCTGGAACAACAGAATTACGTCAAGGAGCATACTATTTTGTAGTTAATGATACAGAATTAAAAAGCCTAACAGAGCAAAAATTTGTGTTGAAATAAATGGATTGAAGGGAAGCCTAAAAGGACTTTTTTTTAAGTTATGTTTTCTTAAGGACACGGCGATATGAAAAGACGTATTGTCGTGTCAAATTCTAGTTTAAAGCCTTCGATGGCATTAGTCGTGTAGATGAGCTTTCTGATTTCGCTAGGATATTTGAAATAGGTTGACAGCTGCGGCCAGCCATTACGCCAAGATTCCGAGATTTTCGGGTATTTCTTATCCCATTTTTCAGCAAAGACACCCAACTCATAGAAAGCCGTTTGCTCATCTACGGCAGTATAGACCTTTTTTTAATCGGCCATCAGTGCCTTAGTATCTTTGTAGGAAATGAACCTTGTACTGTTCCTGATTTGATGGATGATGCATCTTTGGACTTCTGTCTTTGGAAATACGGAAGCGATGGCTTCAGGGAATCCCGTCAGACCGTCAACGCTAGCAATGAGAATAACTTGGACGCCACGATTTCTCAGGCTGTTCATAACGGATAGCCAGAACTTTGCACTTTCATTTTCTCCAATCCACATCCCCAGAATATCCCGAACTCCGTCCATCTGAATCCCGATTGATATGTAAACTGCTTTCTTAATAATCTGACCTTCACTTCTTGGATATCTTTCTGTATTTTATGTTCTTCTGGGATTTATTGTTATGTTTTATGGCTTTTTTAGAGGGATTGGAGCTATTAGAGTATCAATTTTAATGACGATTGTATCGCAAGGGTTAAGAGTGCTTTTAGCTTATTCCTTTGCACCTATCAGAGGGTTTTCAGGTGTCTGCTGGGCAATTGTTATAGGGTGGTTGTTATCAGATCTGTTAGGTTTCTGTATGTACAAAAGAATCATGGGGCTAAAAATTGGAACATAAAGCTTTCCACAAATATAGAGCATATCTGCCAAATAAAAAAAGCAAGTCTTGAAGGTATCCGTTTCCGAGATAGGGAATTGCATGGTATGACTATTCGATTAGGCGGCCTGTATGATATAATGGTGGAACTAGAAGAAAAAAGAGTTCCATCCAACAGAAAGGATATTATTATGCTAAAACAAATAGAAAACAGAAGAAGTATCCGTAAATATCTAAATAAAAAGGTTGAACAGGAGAAGCTTATTCAAGTATTAGAAAGTGCCAGATTAGCACCATCGGGAAGTAATACTCAGCCATGGGTTTTCATTGTAGTGGAATCAGAGGAAATGAAAGAAAAATTATCAATGGCTGATCATCAGCAAAAATGGATGATGACGGCGCCTGTATTTATTGTCTGTGTAGCAGATATTCGTTGTCGGATTTCTGAAGAAATCGATATCCGGCTGAACGAGAACAGCCCCGAGCCAGAGCTTAAGCAAATTATCAGAGATACGAGCATTGCCATAGAGCATATATTGCTGGAAGCAGAGCATCTGGGATTGGCAACCTGTTGGACAGCTTGGTTTGAACAAAATGCTGTCAGACCGATCCTGAACATTCCGGAAGACAAATATGTGTGCGGAATTATTACGCTGGGATATGGTGATGAAGTGCCAAAGAATCGGCCAAGAAAAAAGCTGGAAGAAATGGTTCGGTATGAAAAATGGTAATAAAATAAAAACATGAAAAGGATTTAAATATGAATGAAATAATTGTTTTAGATATAAAATTTCAATTTGGTGATGTTGAAGATATAATTCATCCAACTGTATTGATAGATGATAAAAATATGGTTTTAATTGATTGTGGATATACAGGTTTTCTTCCTGCCATAGAAAAGGCCATGGAAGAGCATAATCTGTACTGCGGAGATTTGACCCATGTTTTGATTACACACCAAGATCATGATCATATGGGCTCATTGTATAAATTAAAACAGAAATATCCACATATACAGGTAGTTGCAAGCAGAAATGAATCGCCATATATTTCTGGTAAATTAAAATCTCTGCGACTGGAGCAAGCGGAAGCTATGCAGGAGAAATTACCTCAAGAACAAAAATCCTTTGGAGAAGAGTTTTGTAATATCCTAAAAAATGTACAGACGGTTGATGTGGATTTGGAAGTATGTGACGGAGATATTTTTGATTGGTGTGGAGGGTGTAGGATAATTGAAACGAAAGGTCATACCCCAGGTCACATTTCAATCTTTGTAAATCAAAAAAAGGTTATGATTACAGGGGATGCAGCGGCGCTGCAAAATGGGAAGTTAGTAATTGCAAATCCGCAATATACATTAGATTTAGATGAGGCTGAGGAATCACTGCGTAAAATCCTAACCTATGAACCAAAAGAGATTATCTGTTATCATGGAGGTATCTTAATTCCTTGAGCAACCTGTTTTTTACAATTACAGTTTGGTGAAGTATTTATGGCTATAAGATTCTTTTGAAATATCTGCTGCCAGCCTCATTATGGATGAAATATGTTAAATTAGACGTGGGAGAATGCCTCCTGCGTCTTTTTTATGTGTATAATTTCATAGATATTTAAAAAATGGAAATCTTATTGCTCTTTTCCACTTTAATTATAACATATAAAAAATTGTAAATGCAGACTATTTGTTCTCATTTGCCGATGCTATAATGCAATAATACGTTATGGGATTTACCGGAGAGGTATATAAAATATAAAGAGGGTAAAGTATGAGTTCTTATGTATTTGGTTTTAGGGAAATTGAGAAAAATAAACTCATGGTTGTTGGAGGGAAAGGTGCAAATCTGGGGGAGCTTTTCAAACTTGAAGAAATCCATGTACCGGATGGATTTTGCATTTCCACGGAAGCCTTTAAAAGAATCCTTAGGAAAACGTCGTCCATTAACGAATTGCTGGATCGGCTAGCGTTTTTAAAGGTGGAAGATCGGAAGAAAATCGGTGAACTTAGTGGTGAGATCCGCAGGCTCATAGAAGGGTTTCATATCCCTCAGGATATGAATGAAGAAATAACTTGTATGATCTCCTTACTTGGGGAACAAAATGCCTATGCAGTTCGATCCAGTGCAACGGCAGAGGATTTACCCGCAGCTTCCTTTGCAGGGCAGCAGGATACGTATTTGAATATTATCGGCAAGGAGGAAATCCTAAAGCATATCAGGAAGTGCTGGGCATCGCTGTTTACCGAGAGGGCAGTAATTTATCGCATTCAAAATGGTTTCGATCACCGCAAAATCCAGCTGGCTGTGGTTGTTCAGCAGATGATTTTCCCTCAGGCAGCAGGAATTTTATTCACTGCTGATCCCGTCACTTCTAATAGGAAGGTATTATCCATTGATGCCGGCTTCGGTCTGGGTGAGGCATTGGTCTCCGGTCTGGTGAATGGGGATAGCTATAAAGTTTGTAAGGGAGAGATTATTGATAAGAAGATATCTTCCAAGAAGCTGGCTGTTTATGCGTTCAAAGACGGCGGTACAAGAGAACAGGAGATTGAGTCTGAGCGTCAGAACAGGCAAGTGTTGACGGATGAGCAAATTTTACAGCTTGCGTATATGGGCAGGAAGATTGAAAAACATTTCGGATGCCCTCAGGATATTGAATGGTGTCTTGATGAAGAAGGTTTTCATTTCGTTCAGAGCCGGCCGATTACTACTTTATACCCCATTCCTCAAATAAAGGATGAAGAAAATCACGTTTACGTATCTGTGGGGCATCAGCAAATGATGACCGATCCCATGAAACCATTGGGCTTGTCCTTTTTCCTGTTAACCACTGCGGCTCCCATGTACAAAGCCGGCGGAAGGCTATTTGTTGATGTTACACCTATGCTGGCTTCACCTGACAGCAGGGAAATGCTGTTGAGTGCCTTTGGACAATCGGATCTCCTCATAAAAGACGCCCTCATGAGCATAATAGAGCGGGGAAATTTTATAAAGCTGTTACCGGATTCTAAAAAAGGGCAGTGTTCTGTTAAAGACAATAAAAGTATACCGCCAGAGGCGAGTCAATCCCAAATTGAAAATGATCCGGCAATTGTTGAAGAGTTGATACAGAGCAGTCGAACATTCATAGAAGAGTTAAAACACAACATCCAAACGAAATCCGGCTCCGATTTATTTGATTTTATTCTGGAGGATATTCAAGTATTAAAGAAGCTTTTATTTGACCCGCAAAGTTCCGCTGTGTTTATGGCTGCTATGGAGTCTTCTGCGTGGATTAATGAAAATATGAACAAGTGGTTAGAAGAAAAAAATGCAGCGGATACCCTTTCTCAATCGGTATCAAACAATATTACTTCTGAAATGGGGCTGGCATTATTGGATGTTGCAGATGCGATTCGTCCCTATCCGGAAATAATTAATTATTTGCAGCATGCAAAAGCTGATGATTTTCCGGATAAGCTAACTCAGTTTAATGGAGGAGGGAAAGTTCAAGCTGCTGTTTATGATTATCTTAACAAATACGGTATGCGATGTGTGGGAGAAATTGACATTACTAAACTTCGTTGGAGTGAAAAACCATCTGCACTTATCCCTATGATTCTAAGCAACATTAAAAATTTTCGGACCAATGAAAGAAAGCGGAAATTTGAGCAAGGACGGCAGGAAGCGTTAGAAAAAGAGCAAGAGCTGTTAGAACGGCTGGAACAATTACCGGAGGGTGAAGCAAAGGCTAAAGAAACAAAAGCGAGGATTGACCTGATGCGGAACTTCATCGGTTACCGGGAATACCCCAAATACGGCATGATTAACCGCTATTTCATTTATAAGAGAGCTTTGCTTAAAGAAGCCGAA
>DKLE01000069.1:0-5919 GCA_002455605.1 Firmicutes bacterium UBA6648 | reverse complement strand
CTTTGCTTAAAGAAGCCGAACAACTCGTACAGACAGGCGTTATTTATGAAAAAGAAGATATATATTATCTGACTTTTGAAGAGCTGCAGGAAGCCGTACGCACAAAGAAACTGGATTATTCCATTATCAGCAGCCGAAAAGAGGAATACAAATTATATGAAAAACTGACGCCTCCTCGTGTTATCACCTCTGACGGCGAAATCATCTCAGGTAAATATAAACGAGAAAATCTCCCAGCGCAGGCTGTTCCGGGCCTTCCGGTTTCTTCCGGAATTATAGAAGGACGGGCGCGCGTCATCCTAAACGCAGAAGACGCTGTGCTGGAAGCTGGAGATATATTAGTTACCTGTTTTACTGACCCGAGCTGGACCCCCTTGTTTGTATCCATAAAAGGCTTAGTCACCGAAGTCGGGGGATTGATGACCCATGGAGCAGTTATCGCTCGTGAATATGGCTTACCGGCAGTTGTGGGGGTAGAAAATGCAACTAAACTGATAAAGGATGGGCAGCGAATTCGTGTGCACGGAACAGAAGGCTATGTAGAAATCCTATAATAAATAAAAACACTGAAAAGGTCTATTTACTTAAAGTGAATGGACTTTTTCAGTATATTGCACCGATTTATTCAATAGGTGACGATAGAAGAGATTGTTTTAGTGCTATGATTGCATAGACTGACCTCCATCCACATGAAGAACCTGTCCTGTAACATAAGAAGAATCATCACAGGCAAGGTATACATAAGTTGGTGCAAGCTCAACAGGCTGACCTGCCCTTTTCATTGGAGTATCTGAACCAAATGTCTCAATATGATCAGCCGGCCAGCTGGCTGGCTGAAGAGGAGTCCAGATAGGTCCGGGAGCTACGGCATTAACCCGAATGCCTTTTGAAACGAGTGAACGCGCCATAGCTCGGGTAAAGCTGACAATTGCCCCTTTTGTACTGGAATAATCAATTAACTCATCATTTCCCACATAAGCAGTAACGGAGGTGGTATTAATGATGGAACTCCCGCATTTTAAATAAGGTAGGGCTATTTTCGTCATCAAGAAAATCCCAAAGAAATTGATTTGAAAGGTAGTTTCCATCTGCTCCATAGAAATGTCCTCAATACTTGTTTGTGGAAATTGTACGCCTGCATTATTAACCAGAACGTCAAGACTTCCTAACTCTGCAACACAATCAGACACTGCTTTTCTGCAAAAGGCTTCATTCCGTACATCTCCTGCAAATAAAAGACACTTTCTTCCTTGTGATTCTATGTATGATTTTGTTATTTGTGCATCCTCGTGCTCGTTGTAATAAATAATACATAGGTCGGCTCCTTCTTTGGCAAAGGCCAGGGAAGAGGCTCTTCCTATACCGCTGTCTCCGCCTGTCACTAAAGCGACTTTGCCTTTTAATTTTCCGGTTCCAATATAATTTGGATTATTAAAGACCGGTTTCGGTACCATAAGAGTTTCCAGCCCAGGCTGTACTGGCTGGTGCTGGGGCGGAAATTGGATGGGTATTTTATTACATTCTTCTTTATATCCTAAATAAGGATAAAATAACTTCATGCTCAATCACCTCTAAGAATAATATTATTATAATATATAAAAATGCTGTAAATTTATGATATATGTTTGAAATAATGAAGCTGAAACACCATTAGCTTCAGAGGAATACTTACAATTTTGTTGGAAACAATACTTCAAGGAGGTGTTTCTACTATGATATCACGTAAATCGGTAATAACGTTCGGTATGGTTGCCATACCCATTGCAATGTATACAACTACCAAGGACAATGACATCCATTTTAATCAGCTTCATAAGGAGGACAACAGCCGTATTCGATATAAGAAGACTTGTGCCCACTGCGGAAAGGAAATTACATCGGGAGATATTGTAAAAGGTTTTGAGTATGATAAGGACAAGTATGTGGTTGTCACAGATGAAGAGATTGAAAAAATTAAAACAGAAAAAGAAAAATCTATTCAGATTCTGCATTTTGCCCAATTGAATCAGATTTCTCCAGTTTATTATGAGAAAACTTATCAGGCTGTGCCTGAAACGGGAGGGGAAAAGGCTTTTGAGCTGCTTCGTTCTTCACTAATGGCGGAACAGAAAATAGCCATAGGAAAAACTGTTATGGGCACTAAGGACACGCTGATGGCAATAATTCCTCGGGAGGAAGGCATCCTTATTTCTACGATGTTCTATGCCGATGACATTAAAGAGCTTCAAAAACAGTATGTAAAACCAGAAGTATCCCAGCAGGAACTGAATATGGCAAAAGTGCTGATTGATTCTATGGATACCCCTTTCGAGCCTTCCAAATATAAAGATGAATACCAGGAGAGACTTCGTGCGCTCATCGAAACCAAAATTTCAGGAAAAGAGATTGTCGCCGCGGAGCCTGATAGCCCAGGTAAGGTGATTGATCTGATGGATGCTCTTAAAGCTAGTGTAGAGAAGGCGCAGAAAGAGAAGGAAATGGCGTAGTCCTATGGTTGAAAATTTATACGAGTATAACCAAAAAAGGAACTTTGAGAAAACCATTGAGCCAGAAGGAAAAACCCAAGACTCGGAGGAGTACCTGAAATTTGTAGTCCAGCACCATATGGCTCGGCGTGACCACTACGATTTGAGGTTGGAATGGATGGGAGTTCTCTTGAGCTGGGCGGTGCCCAAGGGTCCCTCCTATAATACTCAGGACAAGAGACTGGCTGTAAAAGTGGAGGATCATCCACTGGAATACCGGAACTTTGAAGGGGCTATTCCCAAGGGAGAATATGGTGGAGGTGTGGTCATGCTTTGGGATGAAGGCTTCTGGGAGCCTTACGGAAATGTGGAAGAGGGACTTCGCAAGGGTGAACTGAAGTTTGTGCTGAAGGGAAGACGACTGAAAGGGAAGTGGGCTTTGATTCGTTGGAAGTCAAAATCCGGCGAAAAGGCGGATAACTGGCTTTTATTGAAAGAAAAAGATGAGTACGTTAAAATGGAGGATGGTATAGCTGGATTTACCACCAGCATCAGAACTGGTCGCACCATGGCGGAAATTGAAAAAGGAGAAGCTGAAAAACTCATAAGGAATCCTTTCAGTAAGGTGGATGTACAGCTGGCCCAATTAGTCAGTAAGGTACCCAAGGGTGAAGAATGGCTTTATGAATTAAAATATGATGGTTATCGAATTATCGCATTTGTGGAAGGTCATAGTGTAAGGCTGATGACCAGGAACGGAAATGATTATATAGGGCGGTTTCATGACATTGCTGCTTCACTCATTGACTTTGCTGCCGGAAGGGCGATGGTTCTGGATGGAGAAATGGTAATCACAGACCAATCGGGGAAAACAGATTTTCAAGCTTTGCAGAATTATATTAAAAACCCAAAGACTAAAAATCTGACTTATATCGTCTTTGATATTCTTGCACTGGATGGTAAGGATCTGCGAGAATATCCTTTGATTGACAGAAAAGAAATTCTTGAAGCTCTAATGAAGGATGCCCCTGACAATCTCTACTACAGCCGCTATATCAGAGGAAATGGCCAAGAAAGCTTTGATGCGGCCTGTAAGACAGGCATGGAAGGAATTGTAGGTAAAAAAGCGGATTCTGTTTACAGCGGAACCAGAAATGGTGACTGGATTAAACTCAAATGTGACAAAAGGCAGGAATTCGTCATCGGAGGTTATACACTTTCTGATAAAAAAACAAGGGGAGTAAGCTCCCTTCTCCTGGGTATCTATGAAGATGAAGAATTGATTTATGCCGGACGTGCGGGTACAGGATTCAGCGAAGCTGATATGAAAATGTTAGAGGAAAAATTCGCAGGCTTAAAGCGGGTGGAACCGCCTTTTAAATTTGCACCCAAACCCAGAGTTAAGGAAAAGATTACATGGCTTGAACCTTCCCTGGCAGCAGAAATAAAATTTGCTGAATGGACCAAGGAGAATCTGTTGAGGCAGGCAAGCTTCAAAGGCATACGGAAAGATAAGAATCCGAAGGATATAAAAAAGGAAAAAGAAACAGATGGGCCACAGAATCAATCATTTGAAACAAAGGTGGAAAGACCAATGGAAGGAAACAAAAACAGCATTATTATCGAAGGAATAAAAATTACCAGCCCGAACAAGGTGATGTTTGACGATCCCGTAATCACAAAGGCTGATGTCGTCCGATACTATGCAAAGATTTCAGAACGTATGCTGCCATATGTGAGCCACAGAGTTCTCAGCATTGTACGCTGTCCTAAGGGAATCTCACAGGCATGCTTTTTTAAGAAGCATCCGGGTGCAGGGAGCAAAGGCGTTGTCACAATACCTATTACGAACAGTGACGGAGAAACAGAAGATTACTTCTATGTTGACGATGCTTCCGGACTTATATACGAAGTACAAATGGGTACGCTGGAATTTCATACTTGGGGGAGTCGTGTTGACCAGCTTGAGAAGCCCGATGTGATGGTATTTGATTTAGATCCGGATGAAGGCATGGAGCTGAGCAGGATACGTCAGGGGGTACGGGATATAAAAAGTATTCTTAGTGAGCTTTCACTGAATTCATATCTTAAAACCAGCGGAGGAAAAGGATACCATGTGGTTGTCCCTTTAAAACCGGTAGCGGATTGGGATGTCTCTCATGATTTTGCAAAGGGAGTTGCTGAAGTTATGGAGCAAAAGTGGCCGGACCGCTATACCAGCAATGTGAGAAAAGCAAAGCGTTCAGGTAAGATTTTTATTGACTGGATTCGAAATGGCAGAGGTGCCACAAGTATTGCTCCATATTCCATAAGAGCAAGAAAAGGAGCCAGCGTATCCATGCCCATTGAGTGGGACGAGCTTGATACGGTTGCTCCTGACGGCATCAGTATGGCTGATGCACTTTTGAGGATAGAAGGAAAGGATCCTTGGAAGGGTTTTTTTGAAAATGATCAAATGCTTAAATAAATAATAGGTATAATATAAAGATGACGACAGGGAGACTCTAAATATATCATTGAGATTGCTTTCTTGACAAAAAAATAGACAACAATGGATATATTCATTCAGTGGATGTCTAATCATAGAACAAGGAATGAGAGAAAAAGCGTTTCATTGCAGTAATGCAAAGGACTATATGCATGAAGGAAGATTAATATAAATAATAAGCTAATGAAAAGAAAATGTGCGCGGAAGATTCTAAATTTCATGTACATTTTTTTACATATTAATGAATAAATTCATTCATTAATTCCACAACGAAAAGGCTTATACATACAAACAAAAGGAGATTGAAGCAATTTACTGTATGCTTTTTATGGCACTTGGCAAACCATTAGGCGGATGGACACTTTACGCCGGACGGCAGGTTGTGTTCTTTATCCCGATTAATACTTATCCAATACATAGGGCTAAATGGGGTAATAGCAGCCCTACTAAAATCAGTCCGAATTTGTCGGATGAAGCTCAGTATTCTTCGATATGATTAGTGATGAAAGGAAGGTGTTTTAATGGATTCTATTGAAAAGCTCAATGAAGCTTTGGCTTATATTGAGGAACATTTAGATGAAGAAATTGATTATTCCAGGGCAGCCCAAATGGCCTTATGCTCAGAATATCATTTCAAGAGGATATTTTTATTTTTATCAGGAATTAGCTTAACTGAATATATACGCAGAAGAAGGCTTACATTAGCAGCAATTGCTTTAAAAGAAAGTGATATGAGAATCATAGACGTTGCTGTTAAGTATGGGTATGGATCAGCGGATGCTTTTTCACGTGCTTTTCATCTGCTGCATGGTATCTTACCTTCAGAAGCGAGGAATAAAAATATACAAATTAAAGCCTATCCTAAAATGACCTTTCAATTATCTATCAAAGGAGGATACGAGATGAATTATCGCATTATTGAAAAAGAGGCATTTAAAATAGTGAGGCTTAAGAAGAGGGTCCCCC
>DKLE01000035.1 GCA_002455605.1 Firmicutes bacterium UBA6648 | reverse complement strand
TTACGGTCACCGCGACAAGCAACGGCGGCACTAGTGTTCCTTCCGCTGCGTCTGCCGGTGTCACGCCGCAGGCTGTTGTCACCGCCCCCGGCGCACCGACAGGCGTCACCGCCACCACGGGCAATGGGCAGGCAACCGTTTCCTTCACCGCCCCCGCATCAAACGGCGGCGCAGCAATCACAGGCTATACCGTTACGTCAAATCCAGGGAACATTACCGCTACCGGCACCGGAACCACTATTACCGTAACCGGCCTGACCAACGGCACTGCCTACACCTTTACGGTCACGGCAACAAACGCGGCAGGCACTAGTGCAGCTTCCGCCGCATCTGCCGGCGTCACGCCGCAGGCTACCTCCAGCGGCGGTTCTTCCGGTGGTTCCGGCGGCTCGTCCCCGTCCTCTGTCAGCTCACCGATTACGGTGAACGGCGTCCCGCAAAGCGCAGGGCAGGCTTCTACTACAACATCCAACGGCCGGACTATAACCACCGTCACCGTGGACGATACGAAGCTCGGGAGTATTCTAGAACAAAAGGGCGAAAACGCCACGGTCACCATTCCGGTCAGCACTGCTTCGGATGTTGTTGTCGGCATTCTGAATGGGCAGACAGTCAAAAACATGGAGAAAGCGGCCTCTACGCTGGAAATCAAAACAGCTTCTGTTACTTACACTCTACCCGCGTCGCAGATTAACATTGATGATGTGTCGGCGCAGCTCGGCTCCGCAGTCGCGCTGAAGGACATTCAAGTCAGCATCAAAATCGCCCAGCCCTTGTCTGATACAGCAAAACTTGTCGAGAATACGGCGAAAAGCGGCGGTTATCAGCTTGTAGTCAGCCCTGTCCAGTTTGAAATTTCCTGCGTGAGCGGGGGAAAGACGGTGGACGTCAGCCGTTTTAACGGCTATGTGGAGCGTACCGTTGCAATTCCCGACGGCATCGACCCCAGCAAAATCACAACGGGCGTCGTGCTCAATGCCGACGGAACTTTCCGCCATGTTCCGACAGAAATCGTAAAGATAGACAACAAATACTATGCAAAAATCAACAGCCTGACAAACAGCGTTTACACGGTGATCTACAACCCCGTGACGTTTGCAGACGTTGAAAACCACTGGGCGAAGGACGCCGTCAACGATATGGGTTCCAGACTGGTCGTTACCGGCTATGACGCGAAAAGCTATCATCCAAACGAGCGCATCACCCGCGCGGAGTTTGCGGCGATTGTGGTAAGGGCGCTCGGCCTTGCGCAGGGTACGACGGAAAGCGCTTTTGATGATGTATCGCTACAAAATTGGTATAACGGCTATGTCGACACCGCAGTGAACTACGCGCTGATTACCGGCTATACCAGCACAAGCTATGGTCCCAACGACACGATTACCCGCGAGCAGGCGATGGCAATCCTTGCCCGCGCGATGAAGCTGACCAACGACGGTGTAACGCTGACAGACAGCGAGGTTAACAGCGTTCTTGCAGGCTACACCGACGGCGCGGCAGTTTCTGCCTATGCGCAGCAAAGCGTGGCCTCCTGTCTCAAGGCGGGCATCGTCACCGGAACCACTGCGACAACACTCTCCCCGAAAACCTCTATCACGAGAGCAGAGGTTGCGGTCATGGTTCAGCGCCTGTTGGAAAAATCCAAACTTATCTAAATCGAAGCAAGTCAACAGAACTTAAGCAAAATGCTGTTGCAATTATACGTATCAGTCGACCCGGGATTAAACGATGGCGGAACAAAAAACACTGCGTGCTGCTGCTTGTTTTGTGCAGCTACACGCAGTGTTTAACCTTCTTTGCAAGGAGTGCCCGCAGCGTCTTACAAAGTTTTTATACTGATGAACTTCACATTATGAGTAGCAAATTATCCGAGCAAAGGCGCGAAAAAAGCAGTCGAGAAGAAATATCTCAACTGCCTTTGTTTGGATAATTTCATAGCACGAAACCGCCATCTATGGGGAAAGTATAATTTCTCTTGCTTAATTTCTGACAAGTATAGTATCCGCAAAAGCCTTGCGAATCAAGGTTTGCAGCGTTGTTTTTGTTAATCTAAAAATGCAGCAAATGGTCACCAAAAATACAGCACTTGCCCTGAGATAAAAACGGGCATCTCAGCACCGAACCAAAACTGCTATCCTTTAGAGGTTACCAAGCCAAAAAAGGAGGCGAAAGGAAGGTGCTGAGAATGCCACAAGTAGAGTATATCAAAGACCTCTACGAAAACGAAGGGCTGTCTCTGCGGGAAATCGCCAGGCGAACCCACACAAATTTCCGCACGGTACAGAAGTATGCGTATCGCAACGACTGGAATCCGCCAGTGGAGCCGAAAATGCTGCCGGAGGAATACCCCGTTCTTGGGGAGTTTATCCCCACCATCAACGACTGGCTGGAGCAGGATGAACGTGAGCCTCGCAAGCAGCGGCATACCATAACGCGAGTGTTTAAGCGGCTGCAAAAGGAACATAGTTATACGGGCAGCTATGCTTCGGTCAAGCGGTATGTCAACCGCAAGCGAGACGAGATGAAAAAGCGGAAGGAGAGCTTTCTGCCGCTGGCTCACCCACCCGGATACGCGCAGGTGGATTTCGGGAAGTTCAAGTATTATGACGGTATCGGGTTAGGTCATGAGGGGTTTGCCCTTATTGTATCGTTCCCGCAGGCCAACACAGGCTGGATGCAGGTTTTTCCGTCCGAGAATCAGGAGTGCCTGTTGACCGGGCTCAAGCGAATCTTCTACAACATCGGCGGCGTACCCGCCCGGCTGCGCTGTGACAACATGACCACCGCTGTGGCGCAGGTTCTGGAAGGGTGCGAACGCGTCATTACGGACGGTTTCTACCGTTTTATGCTGCACCACCGGTTCGGTGCGGACTTCTGCACCCCGGCCAAAGGCAACGAAAAGGGCAACGTGGAAAACAAGGTCGGCTACACCCGCCGCAATATGCTGGTGCCCGTGCCGGTCATCGATGACTTCGACGCCTTTAATGCGGAGCTGCTGCTACGCTGCGACGAAGACCATGACCGCGAGCATTATGAGCGCGGCGAGCTGATTGGGGAGCTATGGGAGGATGAAAAGCGCCATCTACTGACCTTACCTTCCGGCAGCTCGCACCGATTTCTGACAACCTTGCCAAGCAGATGCTTAATTTGCCGTCAGCACAATGCCGTGGCGCGCCTCCTGACTGCCGCAGACCGCGACGGGTCGGTTCCGCAGCTCTGGCCGCCGCTGCATCTCCACCGACGCGTAAAAACAATTCTGGTCCACATGAAGAATGTTGCGTGTCATTCTGTGCCCTCCTCGCGTGTAAATTACTTCTAACTATTTTTGACATGCTTTTATGCTAGTACGTTTGTTCTAAATATTCAAGAGGTATTTTCTGCCTGCTCCAATGGGTGCGCCAAATGTGTTATACTATATCCGTACAAAATTAACGAAAGCGGGCGTGAGGATTACAGAATGTGTGGAAGGTATCAGTTCACGGCGGAGCAGTGCGCAGAGCTTCAGGAAATCGTTCAGGAGGTCCAGCGCCGCTGCGGAAAGGCCGCATGGACGCCGGGTGAAATCCGGCCTTCGCTGAAGGCACCGGTTTTGGTGGGGCGGCAAGGCGATGTCGAGGCGGATCTCATGCGCTGGGGCTTTCAGACTCAGAAGTCTTTAATTATCAATGCCCGGTCAGAAAGCGCAGAGGAAAAGCCGCTGTTTAGAGATAGCGTGCAAACACGCCGCTGCGTCATCCCTGCCAGCGGCTTTTACGAGTGGAATGCGGATAAGCGAAAGTATCTGTTCCGCTTGCCTGATGCACAAGTGCTCTATATGGCGGGCATCTACGATCAGCGGCAGGATGAGCGCTGCTACTGCATTCTGACCACGGAGGCCAACGCGTCCGTGTGCGGGATTCATCCCCGGATGCCGGTGGTGCTGCGGAGAGCGGAAGTCGACGACTGGATCATGGAGCCGGCAGCCTTCCGCAGGATGCTCAAAAAAATACCGCCGCAGCTCCTGACCACAGCGGAAGACAATCAAACATCACTTTGGTAAACCAGCACCCTTGGGAATTATCTTCCCAAGGGTGCTTTCAGTTGAAGTTGGTAAAAAATTGGTGTATGCTGGAAGCGGTAATTGTAGATTATAGCAATAATCAGCAGTTCATCCGTTGACACTACGTATAAGCAATCTGCCAGCACAACAAAGGAGCGTTAAAATGAAATTTAGCAATTTTCTCCTTAGAGTAGATGGCATTAGAGATGCCTCCCTTAATGATTGTAAAGAGATCGTAGAAAAGGGACTAAAAATATACAGCCCTGAAGGACAAAAATATTTGTACGTTGTTGATACGGAAATTGTTGAGGGGCGCTTTTTCTGGATGTCCTGTGAATACGATGACGCGGAACGTTTTAGAGACTATGTTGTAAATCAGGAAACAGGTGAAAAAGAAGCAAATCCCAGAAGAAAAAGCCAAGTTGAACCTCGGCTGCAATTTTTCGCTTGTTTTGATACGCAAAATAATTTTCTATATTTAAATGACTTTAATCGGCGCTCTTTTTTGCAGCAGTATCTAAGTGATACAATCCAAAAGGATTTCAGCATTAAAAATATATATGCTTCTGTAGATGAATTCTGTGATCGTGTCAAGAGTATTCGTGGGTTTACATATACGCAAGTGGACAATATATATGCTCGGAATAGTGATATTTTTCAACAAGTTGGCGATATGTGGGGACTTGATTTACCAAGCAAAGTGCAAATAAAAATATCTTATGGTGACATACCAGTACATAGAGGCAGAACATTAATTGATCGATTGCATCGCTATAAAAACAAAAGTGAAATTGAAGATGTAATTGTTATCGGTTGCGATGATACAGATGTTGAACAAACTTTTGATTTTTCTTCATTATTGAAGCATATTCCAATACAGCCATGCAAAGATGCCAATGAGCATTATGATCCCGATGAGGTCAAATCTCTGCTGCTGGATAAGCTGAGGTAACTTCATGTACAAGCATCACAAAGTTGAAGCGGTGTTTATATTCATTGTAGTGGCTATTCTATCTTTTCTGACGGATGCAGCATATAAAGATATGGCTCTTGCTGCGCTTTCCGTAGTAACTATTTCTTTTGCAGTATATATTGCTGCAATGTCTGCGCTGCTTGGAAGCCCTTATGCAGACAGACTTAAGTCTGTAGCAGACGAAAAGATAAAAACCAAATCCCAATTGGGTGTATTAAACACATACTTGCGAGTTGCTGGTAAAACTAGCGTTTTAACGATTGCGATAAGCAGTCTGTATCAATTCACTTCTTTAAAAACCAATAATGTACTCTTTTCACGAATTACATCCTCACTTTCTTGTGGCGTTTTTGCATTGAACATTTTATTTCTATGGCTAATCTTTAGCTTTTTGTCTTCGGCATTAATCAATTTTGCACAAAAGAAATGAAATAGGCAATGTGTCAAGGAACAAGCTAAACAGTGCTGAGATATTGCTTACAGCTGAGCAATTACACATAATCTAACCAAGAGCATGTACTTAGAACTTAGCCTACAGATGATTAAAAATCAGACGCACAAACACAAGGAGTAAATCATATGAGCTTTGATACATATCTTAATTTGGTATTTGGGGTTATTTTGGTGCTTGTGATTAGCATAATTATAGCTATTATTCAGGCCAAAACGACAAGGACGGGTAGAAAGCAAATAAGGCATTTCAAGTGTTTAATTTTACTCCTTTTAGGCCTGCTACCGGTTCTTACAATTATATTTCTACTATCTTCTTTTCAGCAGAAGAAAGCTACATACAATCAGTACATTGACTATGCCTATATTGACCTAGATGCTCATGATTATTTAAGCGCTGCCGAACACTACAATTTGGCTTCTGCTGCTTCATACGATTTGGATACACGCCTGAAGGCAACATATGGCGAAGGAATGTGTTTCTTCTTATATGCTACAGAAGATTATGAACCCCAATATTATCAGAATGCGGCCAAAATTTATACAGCTATTATTAAAACCCCAGAATACAGTAATTCGAAATACTACATAGATGCTGTTGCTGATATGTCCAGCATCTATTATTTTACAAATTATTCAGCAGATAATACAGAATGGATTGAAATAATCGAGCGGTTAGAAAGTAGTAGTATTGCCTCGAAAAAAATACAAGACATATCAACGCAAGATGATTTGTCGTTAAAATTGAAAACTGTATTAGCATTGGGGTTATATTATGAGCATGCGACTTATTCCAGTTTAGATAATCTAAAAAATACAAAGTTGTCATCAAAGGCACTTATGTATTTTGATGAATTCAATACGTTATACCATATGACTGTAGAATCGGAAGGCTCAATAAGCGTTTCAAAATTGTATACCGGAAACATTATAAATATATCGGATTTTTTGCTAACCTATGGCATTTTTTCAAATGAACCTACAAATTATTTCAATGCAGCAATCAAACTGTGTGAGACTGAACTTGACAGGGTCAACATTAAAAATATAAAACCGGCGGAATATTTTAATCTAAAAAAGAACATTGGTAAAGGTTTGATTTTTCTTAGTTATGCATATGATGATCAAAAAAATGTGTATTTAGAGAAAGCATATCAAATTCTAAGTCCCTTAATAGGGTTTGACGACGAAGATGCTCGAACCGCACTTTTAGATATCGGGTACTATTTAGTAATGACTAATTTGTGCTCAAATGAAGAACTTGACAGAATACTTGGTATCTATGCTTCCAATATCCAGCCCACTTCCACTGTATCGGACGCCTCAAGTAGATGCAAAATACTACTTTCCGCATGTACTGTATGTAGGTGGATCGTTGATAACTATGAATATTCTTCTAGTGCTATTGTAAATGGTTTGCATTACGCAGATGTTCTCAATACTGAATTATATGATTTTCTTAATGACGATGATCAGAATACAGCTGAAGAATTTTACAATTTTTTTCACAACCACAGCAATTGACGACCGGATGTTATAATTATTTTGAGGTGAAGAAAGATGCAATGTCCTTTTTGTAGAAGTGAGATGGAAAAGGGCTTTATTTATGGTAGAAAAGGTTGTGGCCTAGTGTGGCTACCTTTGGAAGAAAAGCTGCCCCTAATTAGGGCCTACTGAACGGAGCAAAAATCCAGTAGTTTCAATGCTTTGAGGCATATTTTCCGCACGATAGATGCAAGCCAAATCTGTTAGCGTTTGGGAAAAGTGTTGCACCCGCTTTTTTTGAGTAAAAGATTGTAGCCAAAACGGTTAATTGTTTCAGGTAAAAATCTGCCCAATAGCAGGAATATGCCTGTTGAAACAAACATTAAGCATAACATGCTGAAAATTTTCTAATTTTGAGGTCATTCAGTAAGCCCTAATTATAACCGAAAACAATGTCAAAACGCGTAAAGGATTACTACTGCATGCCCATACTTATTGTAGCAGCACTGCGTTTCTCGACAAATTCCGGTTTATGAGGTAATTATGAAATTTCCGATTGAATATGAAAAATATAAACAAATACCACCGGATTGCCCAATATACGATAAAAATAATCCGGATTATAGATGTAGCGTAGATTATGATAAAACAAATTATAGAAAAAATAAAGCAATTGAAGAACACAAGAAGGAAAAAGTTGAAATTTCAAAAATATCTAAATTAATAGAAGACTTTTTAAAACCTACTAATATTGAAAGTGAGTGCATAGTTTTAAAAGGCATTGACATTTTATTAGCTGTAAACTACGAGATAATAAAAAGACAGTACAATTTAAATAATCAATCGGATTTAGTTTGGCTCAGATTTACTGATGATGGATATTTAGGAGTAGTCGCGTCATCCAATGATATAAACTTTGACCAAAATACAAACTCTTTCAAATTAATAAATCATATAAAGCAGAAATGGGATGAAAACTTAATACTAATTGTTCCATTGCCTGGAATTTATAATAAAGATGAGCGAGTTGAAATTGAGAAAATGATAGGTAATTATTTGATTGAAAAAAAGGTTCCGATAATAGATTATTATTCTCATATGAGTTTTGCACTTTAAATTATGTGGTGGAGATAGGCAAAAGTTCATTTATCGAGATTCCCGTTATGTTTATTGGTGGACAGGCCTGTCATAGCAAATACTACGCAACTCAACAAACCGGAATTTACGGAGAATATCCCATGGACAACAATGTACATTTAGGCTATGGAATACTTAATGAAACAAAAGCGGAAGTCAATAAACAGGTATCTGCCGTGCGAATGTGATTGAAATAAAGGGAGGGACTAAAATGGAAAAATATCAGTTAAACGATGTCTATGGAATTACAAGGGATGTTCCGTTGAACTATGTTGAACGGGGGACAGTAGATAACACGTTACTGTCTAATCTTAACAGAAAAAGGAATATCACCATCTTTGGAAGTTCCAAACAAGGGAAGACCTGCCTTAGAAAGCATTGTCTTGCTCCAAACAGTTATATCGTAGTTCAATGTAGTAATAGATGGCAACTTGCCGACTTGAACGCAAATATTCTTAAAAGAGCAGGTTATGAAATTACTGCATCCAATAAAACCACAATCGGGGGAAATGCGAAGGTGACAGCTTCGCTTAGCGGTAAATTTTTTGGCTTATACGCCGGCGTCAGTGGCGAGGAAGGAACCGTAAATAGCCAAGAAACGGTGATGCAACCGTTGGAATTAGATATGGAAGATGTAAACGATGTAATAGATGCTTTGAAGCAAATCAATTTTTGCAATTACATTATTCTTGAAGACTTTCATTATCTGAAAACGGAGGTTCAAAAAGACTTCGCTATTGAATTAAAAGCGTTTCATGAGAATTCAAATTTGTGTTTTATCATTATTGGTGTATGGTTGGACGAAAACAAATTGGCAATATATAATGGTGATCTAACGGGTCGACTTATTCCAATTAATGCGGATTCTTGGAACGATGCAGAATTACGAAGTGTGATTACTTCCGGCGAAAAGCTTCTTAACATTAAGTTTGATGAAGCGTTTATCAGTGCCCTTCTCAAAGAAAGCAATGGAAATGTGTATATTGTGCAGGAGGCATGTTATTATGCCTGTAATATGGAAGGGATAACCGAAACTCAGGAGGCACTCAAATCTATTGGAGAAAGTTTAAGTGCTCGTGAAATTGTACTACAGATAGTCAATGGACAATCTGGACGATATAATACATTTCTAACCAGTTATGCCAATGGCTTCCAAGATACAGCTCTCGAAATGCACAAGTGGCTTTTATATCCAGTACTTACTGCTCAACCTGATATGCTAATGCGTGGATTAAGTTATCGCTATATTCGTGAAGTCTTAGAAAAGAATCATCCAAAACGAGATACATTAAACCCTGGAAATATAACGCAGGCGCTCCAATCTGTGGCGTCACTTCAGCTCAGTAAATCTATTCAACCAATAATTATGGATTATGACGCATCCAATTTAAAACTACATATTGTTGATCGCGGTTTTATCATCTGGCTCAATGTCCAAAATCGGAACGAGTTATTATCAGAAATAGGTTTACCAGAAACTACGTGAACTACGCATTATGAATAGCAAATTATCCGAGCAAAGGCGCGAAAAAAGCAGTCGAGAAGAAATATCCCAACTGCCTTTGTTTGGATAATTTCATAGCACGAAACCGCCACCTATGGGGAAAGTATAATTTATCTTGCCCGATTTTTGACAAGCATAGTATCCGCAAAAGCCTTGCAAATCAGAGATTCCAACGAATAGGAAAAAGAGAAATTATACTTTTGGGCGCAACAAATAAACCTCCACTGGTATCGTTCCAGCCGTTTTTCTTTAGAGGCAACGTTGTTTATGTTGTGTCGCTATTTTATCAGCAGTCGAAATTCCTGTCAATACCACCGCCGAAGGCGGTTTAGTGCTATGTTTAATACAGGACAAGCCCAAGGGGTACCCCCTTGGGCTTGCTATCAACAAGCAATTACACGAAGTTCGACCAGTAGTAAGTTTTAGCAATACTGGGAAACTCGAATCTTGCTGAGATTGCATGAAGAGTTGAAATTATATGAATGAAAATGGAATTTCAATAGATAACAGGTGTAAGCATGAGTTTTTTATATTTTGAAGACAATGAACTCAGTGACATGTATGAAGCGATAAACAAGCTCCAGATCTGTTTTCATCCTACCTATGCACCAGAAGGGCAATTCACAGTACATGGTACTTTTGGAATGAAAGCGGAAGATAAAGACATTACCGTTATAGCAGATAAAAATTTTGTTTCTCCCATCTGTGAAATTGCAAGAACGGGGACACTAAAAGACAATTACCGTTTGCAAAAAGTTGCTCTGTTTGTTACTTGGACAAAATATTTGAATGCACGTTTAACCTGTGGGATTGGACTTTTGGAAAATGATACTTCTGGCCTCAGCACTGCGACAGGTGAAGAGAATAGATTACAATTTCTTCACGGAGTAGACAAAATTCCAGCTATAATATGGAAAGATATTGCATTCGGCTATCGTGATTATGTTCCAGAGTTGTTTTTGTTTAAAGGGTCTGTGGTTGAAAGCAAGGAATACAAATTTGATGACAACTTGCTTTTGCTGTGTAATGAAGCTGCAATGGTCAAAATGGCACAACTGATTCGAACTCCAAATATGCAGCCGATTGAAAAGTTTATAAGTTTTATGAATTGGTATGCGGATAACTTGGATATAGCCGAAAGTATTATGGTATATGTAGCTATGGTGTTTGCTAATATTCCTAACGTTTCGCCTCCCAAAAAGATTCAATCAAATAAATTTGAGCAAGTAGTTAAGGGACTTAAAAATCAGTCTTGGGATATCACATATATTACTGCTTGGAGTATGCAATATTACAATGAAGCAAATCATTCTTGCTGTATGTTTGCTACTGATGATAATACTCAAAAAATAATAGTGATAAATGTCATACCGCCTGGAGAATGTGGACGTGCTATTAATGCTATATTCCAGACCAAATCACAACGAGAGAAGCTAAAAGAATTTTGGGAGGCTAAACTTGGTGCTGCTCGAGTTCGTCCATTTGGTGACTTGACAATAGGCAACAAGGTAGAAGTAGTAAAGAAGTTGCTGTGTTGTGAGTATAACAGCTTAGAACGAATGTGCTCACAAGAATAATGAATAACGGAACTTCAATTAATGATTATACATAGGGCAAGCCTAAGGGTGCCCCCTTGGGTTTGCCAATAGCAAATAGCAATACTGCGCAGTTTATTAGGTTGTTTGTTTCGTGAATAATGTGTAGCAATTAATTATTAAATATAAAGAAATATATTTATGGGGTGGAGAATAAAAACATGGGATATAGAGTTGAATTAAAGAAAATTCGAATCAAGAACTTCAGATCCATTGTTGACGAAACCCTTATCTTAGATGAGTTTAATGTTTTTGTAGGCTTAAATGATTGTGGAAAATCCAATGTACTTAAAGCTCTAAATCTATTTTTTAACGGTGAAACAGAAAATGGGCACGCTTTAGACTTTCCACGTGATTACTGCCAACATGGCAAGACCGGTAAAGGGAAAGCCAAGGAAATAATTGTTGAAGTCGATTTGCTTGTTCCTGACAGCTTTAAAGAAGCTGGGATTAAAACATGGAAAAAAGTCTGGCGAGACAACGAATTGTTTAGCGACAATTTAACTGAAATTGTGAATGAATATTCCAAATGCGTAACGTTATTCAAAAGAATAAAATATGAGTATATACCAGCCGTTAAAAGTGAAATTTATTTTCAAGACTTATTGTTAAAGCTCTATAATTCTATGATTCATTCTGCTGATAGCGCATTATTAAAGGCAAATACTGTATACTCAAATGCATTATTGGAATTAACAGAAGACTTAAGTCAAAATATAAAAACTCAACTTGGTATAGAATCGGTTGTAAAAATGCCGGATAAACTTTCTGAATTATTTCGAAACTTAAAAATAAGCACTAAAGATAAAAATGTTAAAAATATAGACTTGAACCATCGTGGAGATGGAATTAAAGCTCGACATATTCCTTCTATATTACTGACAATTTCCAACAACATAAAAGAATCACGCAAAAAAAACTCTGTAGACTTTACTTTTATATGGGGTTACGAAGAGCCTGAAAACGGTGTTGAATTTTTTGCCTGCTCAAAATTGGCTGAAGAATTGTATTCTTACAAATCTGATATTCAAATATTAGTAACGACTCATTCCCCGGCCATTTACTCAAGAAACAGCAGTGAACATGTGAAGTGTTACTACACATTTAAAAATGATACTGGAGATTCAAAATACGACGAAGACTACGATACTGTTACGCTTAACAAAAATATAGGCTTAATGCCGCTGATTGCTCCATATATAGAAGACTTCCAAAAGGACTTAGCAAATAGGACTGAAAAAATTGCATTGTTAACTGATGAATTAGAGAGATTAAATGGTCTTGCTAAAAAAATAATAATATATACCGAGGGAAAAACGGATATAGAGTATCTTAAATTGGCATTTTCACGCTTTCCCGAATACGCAACTATTGCAGAAAGAATCGAATATTATGATATGAAAAACGTCAAGGATACCGGCGATGGAGAGCTTAAGAAAATGTTTGATTACTTGCAAAAGGGAAGTGATACAAACATTAAAATTTTTATGTTTGACAGAGATGTGCCAGAAAGAATTATTGCCAAAGAATATGAAGCGGCACCTAACAATGTCTATCGTTTTAATATTCCTATACCTCCCCATCGTTTACCTGAGGACAGGATAGCAATTGAGCACTACCTAACAGATAAGGATCTATCTACTATAGATGGCGATGGGAAAAAGATCTTCTTGGCAAAAGAGTTTGATTTTAAGGGAATAAGTTTAGATGGGAAATATATGAGACAACATGCCAGACCTCATGACAACTCCAAATATGACCCGCTTGAAATTGTTAATGGCACAGATGAAAAAAGAGTGTTCAGTCTTACTGTTAACGATAAACAAAACTATGCCATGACAAAAGACAACTTTGTGGTTCATATTGTAAATGCCGATAAAGGGTTTGACTTTGATATATCAGCTTTCAAGTTAATACTAGATATTATCAAAAAAATAGTTGAACACGCAGATGCTAAAGCGGCACACGAAAAATTGTAATAGTACATTATCCATAAACATAGGACAAGCCCGGGGTTTCCGGCCTCCGGATCTATTAGTACCATACTGTAAAACTGGCATTTGAGAAAGCGAGGCAAAAGGTTTAATATCAGGAGGAATTAAATGAAAGTTTTTTGTCGATATAGTCTGCAACTGGACAGTTTTTTTAAAAATGTTGTGAAATATGTATTTGCTATTTGGGGGAATGGCTTATGCCTCGACAATCTTGAAGAAATAGAACTTATAGATGCCAAAACGTTTTCTTATGACACGGATGGACAAACTGTTCCTGGCGGCAAAAAGATAATCCTAACCTCACGCCTGTACGATAAAATATCAGTATACGACATACAGCAGCTTAATAATAATGAAAACTTCAAACTCATTGTTAATACGTTATATCATGAAATGGGGCATGTATCAGATATGCAAACAATGCCTAAAATCTACGCAGCAGCTTCAAATTTTGGTAGTATCAAGCAAATGTTGCCCGCTTTCTTTTGGGCGGAGTATTTAGCTGAAAAGAGAAGTAGTACCAAGGGAATTGTTGACCATAGTGATTACTGCACCGATTTCGTGAAAAGGCAATGGAAATGTTATCAGTTTGACTTCGAAACGCCAACAGAGCAAAATTTCTTCTATCTATGTAAAACCATATCATACTACTTGGGCCGGACCACACAATCTAATACACGAGAAGTATATGATGGTAAGATGTCTAACCCATTGCTACAAGAATTTGTTATAGTTATGAGACAAGAACTTTTGTGTTTAGAGAGCAAGCAACCCTTCGATGATGTAGAAACACTATCGAACCTTTATTTCATCATGAACAAGTACTATTTGAAATTTAAAGCAAGATACTGTACGAATTTCGCTTAAGTTTATGATGGACAAGCCAGTTGAATCAACAACTGGTAAAAAAACGTGTTATTTTTCTAGAGAATATCAATATATTTGTACAAAAGAAGATGGTACGTAGATATGAGCACCACAGAGAATTTTCTTATTCAGCATAATGATAAAAAAGTTCATATTACAATTAAGCAAAAGGAATATGAGATATCAGCTCATTTTTCCATGAGCGATAGTAAAAGATATCTAGCGGAACTTGTGAAAGACAATGACTACAAAAGGGCAATTGCTGTCATTGTCCATGATAAGTTGAACCGTGATTATGGCAAGGAATGCCCATTGTTGCAAGATGTAATAGATACTGACGATGATGCTTATTCAAATTACATTTTTACAGTAGTAGAAACCAGTAGAGAACTTCAAAAAATCTTTGACGTCATTGATGACGGATCGTCTATACGGCAAAGATTTAGCATTGCATACAAGGTCTATATGGATAGATTAGGAGAGCAACTGATAAATGCGGTGCGTCCTGCACTGGAAGATTATAATCGCTTGGTAAAAAATATTGATTTTAGCGGACTGCATAAATTACAAGAAATTGCAAATAAAGTGCAGCCAGTTTTGCTCGATGCGATGGAGGGTATCAACAGAACTACGCAGATGATAGCAATTGCTGTTCAACCATTTCAGCAAATCGCCGCTTCTATAGCTGAAGCGGTTTCAAAAATAAGTATTCCAACTATTTCGCAGGAGGAAAAAGAACGGTGGGAGGAAAGCTATAAAAAGTGGGGAGAAATTGGTTGGCCGGTATTACCAAATGCGCCATTTAATTTTTTCAAAGAATTTCCTGCGAATCAGAAAACAGCAAATAAGTTGGCAATGCAGTATTGCAATACAAAATCAATGAATGAGCTATTTGAAGAATTACATAAACAGTATATCAAAAAATCAGATTTGAATTCGGCGATCTTTTGTTACAAAAGCAAGCAGTATAAGGCTTGTGCGTTGATGATTTTTTGTCTTATCGACTCAAAGATGATTAAGCTACAGCCAAAAAACAAACGGCGTGAAGTTGGGCTGAGAGCAACCAGAAAGCTCAATGCTCAGCTTGATGGAAAACTCAGTAAGAAACATTTTTTTATTGTAGCGTTGTATCATATCAACCTTATGAATTGTCTTGGAACATATTTTGCAGGAGGAAATAATTTTGTCAAAGAGCCAGATACTATTAACCGTAATTTTGTCGATCATGGAATGAATGTTAGAGCAGTTCGTAAAAGAGACTGTATTCAATTATTTATAACATTATATAATTTATTGGAGTTTTTACCCTCTTAAATTAATAAAATGATAGAAGATATACCAACTTCGCAGTTTGTTTATGATGGGCAAGCAGATTATAGCAACAACGAAAAGTTCATCCAAACCTGTTAGGCATTCAGTGTGAACTATCGCGTAGTAGAATATTAAACCAATCCACAGCATCTTTTACAGTGTAGTACGGCCCTTGGAGAGGGGCTTTATAAACTACTACTCTATAATACAAGGATAAAACGTAATGGATAATTATTATGCTGACAAGTTGAATTCCCAAAGCCTGTTCCGTGTGTATGAAACGGATATTCCCCGCGTGAAGCAGTATTTAGACAAAGAGATCGATTTCGTCCGAAGAAAACTCTCTGGGACAGAACGTGTTCTGGAAATGGCCGCTGGCTACGGGCGGATCGTGAAAGAGCTGGCACCCTATTGCGATTCTATCATCGGCATGGATATTTCTGCTGAAAATGTGGAATTGGGTAAAGAGTATTTAAAAGGCTATCCCAACGCATCCATGGTGACTATGGACGCACATGATATGGCCTTTGACAGGACTTTCAACGTCATCCTCTGTTTACAGAATGCATTGTCCGCCATGAGAGCCAATACCAGCGTTATTGATCATATGATTAAACTCTTGGCACCGGGTGGAACAGCTTATTTTAGCAGTTACAGCGCTAAGTTTTGGGAATGGCGCCTAAAATGGTTTGAAGAACAGGCAGATAAGGGACTGCTTGGAGAAATTGACTACGATCAGACAAAAGATAGTGTCATTGTCTGCAAGGATGGATTCAGAGCAATCACACATTCCCCGGAACAATTAAGAAAAATTGGAGAAAAGATTGGCCTGCCATACCGAATTGAAGAAGTGGATGAGTCCAGTTTTTTTCTCATGATACAGAACAAATGATCAGAATTACAGAATGCGGGACAGAATTTTATACTTCGTTTAAATGAGCTTCGCATTATGAGTAGAGAATTATCCGAGCATGGGCGCAAAAAAGAACGACACAGCAGGAACTGCGTCGCCCATGTTTGGATAATTCTATAGCACGAAACCGCGGTCGGGCTTATATCGGCTATGGGAAAAGCATTCGCTTTTGCTCCTTAAAATGCAGCTTCTCAGATACCTGAAAAGCACAGTTTCCGGCAGGGGTCATATCAATTCTTTCCTTTCTATGGTAGAATGGGTACAGCAAAGCCAGCCTGCCCTTGGAGCAGACTTAAAAGGCTTTGTAATTTAGCAGGCTGTGGGTGGTGCAAGTCCGGTTCGAAGCAGACCGCAGCATCCGCAGTTTGGGCACTGAGAGGGCTTTCTGCCGAGG
>DKLE01000093.1 GCA_002455605.1 Firmicutes bacterium UBA6648 | reverse complement strand
TTTTGGTACTTTAAGACTTCTCTGAAGCTGGCTCCATCCAGCTTATGCCCACCAATTACTGCATACTTAGACATTTCGTCTACTACTTCTTGTTCAAACAAAAGGACTCTGTCTTCATAATTTTGCAGTTTCGTTTTAAAGGTTTGCACCTTTTCCTGATTTTCTTCTATTGTCTTTTTATTCTTGGTTGCCTCTGCTCCTATAGAAAAGGGATAATTAAGCTGACTGCTTAAACTCTCAATGCTTCCCATGATCCCTCGCTGCTCTTCGTAATCTTCATACACAAGGGTTTTACACTTTGCTTTCAGCTCCTCTATTCCTTCTTGTTCCATGGATATAAGGTTTCGAGCTCCTGTCCCTTTCCTTCCTCCAAGGGGTATTGCCAATTCCAATGCCATTTCATTGATTTCTTCTGCTCCTGCAAGAACCACTTTTTCTAACGATTCTTTGAAGTCCATTAATTGGTTTACCGTCTCGTCATAGCCTTTTTTCCAGTTCTCATTATGCTCCAGAAAGCTTTTGGTGGCTTGTCCCTCCCATGATTCGGAAAGCAGCCTATTCCCAATGTCGTGGGCATCCGTGCCTATCTTTTCTATGTTTTTAATACGGATTTCAAGCTGAACTATTGTTTCCTTTAATACCGGTATATCCAGCGAAAAGCTTTTCATTTTATCTAGGCCATTAAACACGAATCATTTCCCCTTACTAATATGTAAAATTATAACTTGTGCTATTATATTACATTTAATTAGGTAAAAACAACATATTTGTAAAAAACAGGTAACCTATTTGTAAAAAATGGTCACAAAACCTGCCCATAGTCTATGTCAGGTCTTTCCATTATTCTTTATCATACCAGAACTTGATAATATCATAATGTTCATTCACTGCTCTCTTGCCGGCAGATTCGTCTTTTCTCAGCATAGAATCCAGCATTTTTTCATGAGAAAGAAAAAGCCTGTGCTTCATCTCCTCCGATGCGTTCTTCAGCATATATTCCACAGAGTCCGTATAAATTTCCTCCAGAGCTTCCATAATGCTTATGATCAAATGATTCTCAGAGGCAATTATCATTTGATAATGAAACTCTTTATCTTTCAGAATCATTTCATCTATCTCGGCTGTACGCATGGATTTAAGCATAGCTTTCAGCTGCTCTATCTGGCTATCAGAAATATTTTGTACAGCCAGTGCATACGCTTCCGTCTCAATAGCCCTTCTCAAGCTATTCACTTCACTATGGCTGATCCGCTTTAATAAGAGCATCATCCCTATAGATTCTGCAAACACTTTGTTCAAGTTCCCTGTCAGATAATTCCCCGATCCCTGTCTGCTCTCCAGCATTCCCATGTTTTCCATGGTTCTTAAGGCTTCTCTGACAGATCCTCTGCTCATATCAAGTTCTTCCGCCATGATCCTTTCTGCAGGAAGTTTATCCTCCAGCTGTATCCGCCCCTGCTTTATTTCATTTTTTACATATTCAATTACTTTCCTATATTCCCTGTCTTCCACAATCCCTCCACCACTTTTTGGCTTCCATATAATCACAGATTAATTGTACGGTTTGTTCTATACCTATCATACCACTATCTACCGATAATTGGTATCTTCTGGAATCACCCCAGTTTTCACCGGTGTATTGATTGTGAAATTCATCTCTTCGTTTATCTGTTTCTCGAATTAATAATTCCGCCTCTTTTTCACTTATATGATTAGTTCCTGCAATTCTTTTTATCCTTTTTTCTAAATCTGCATGCACAAAAACACTGATATGCTCCTCTTCATTTCTAAAGATCACATTGGCGCATCTTCCTATGATGACACAGGATTGATTTTCAGTAATGCTTTTTATTTGCTCAAATGGCTTTTCATTCATTTTTCTGTCTTCTTCTCTAGCAATGACATAAAGAAGGCTGTTGGCGGGTCTTTCTTCGTAAAAGGATTTTACTTCTTCATAGTCACCCAGGGATTTTAATTTTTCAGCCAGATCATCCTTATCATACAATACTATACCAAGTTTTTCAGCAAGCCTTTCACCCACATCGTGACCGCCGCTCCCATATTCTCTTCCTATGGTAATTATCATCTTCCTCACCTCGCTATATAAAATATGAAAATATTGATGCACCGACTACCGTAAGCAATCCAGCGACTGCGATTGCCAAGCTGCTTATAGCCCCTTCCACTTCGCCCATTTCCATGGCCTTTGCCGTTCCTATGGCATGGGCTGCCGTTCCTAAAGCTAATCCTTTTGCTATAGGCTGCTTAATCCTAAAAATCTTACATATCCACTCTCCTGTCATGTTCCCCAATATTCCTGTAATGATTATAACCGCCACCGTGATCGTAACAATCCCTCCAAGCTCTTCCGCAATGCCCATGCCAATGGCTGTGGTTATGGACTTGGGAAGAAGGGTGACATATTCCCTATGGTTGAGTCCAAATATTTTCGCCAAAAGAAAAACACTGCCTAAAGCCGAAATGATACCTGCCACACTTCCGATCAAAATGGCTTTCACATGATTCTTCAGAAGCTCCATTTGCTGATACAGCGGCAGTGCCAAGCATACCGTAGCCGGTGTCAGTAAAAAACTTATATATTTGGCTCCTGTGTTATAATCCTCATATTTCACATGGCATATCATGAGCATCAATATTACAAATAGGATGCTTATCAGCAGTGGATTAAAAACAGGATTTTTAAATTTCCTTTTTAAAAGGATTCCTAACTGATAGCCTATAAGGCTGACCGTCACTCCAAAAAACGCCGAATTGTCCAAAAAACTGCTCATCTTGCTTCTTTCCTCTTTTCCAAGTTTATAATGAATTGTGTTACGCTCCCTGTTACTGCCATTACGATTATAGTGGTTACTACCGTTATGATAATTACCGGAACCCAAATGGGCTTTAGTATTCCCCACGAATCCATAAGCCCTACTGCTGCTGGAACAAACATCACCGGCATTATTTCTATGAGAAATACCCCTGCTTCCTGAACATTATTCAAGTTGATAAGCTTAGTCTGCAATGCTATCAGCATGAGCACAAGGCCATAAATACTGGCCGGAATAGGCAGTGGTATTAAAGTTTTCAAAATCTCTCCTAAAAATGTAACAAATAAGATTAAACTAAACTGTTTTATATATTTCATGCGCCCCTCCTCCAAATTGGTCGTACCAATTTTAAAGGATACGCCTATTTATACAAATTGTCAATCTGCTTCCTGCTTATTTTAACAATAAAAAAGTTCCTGTCCATTGATTGGACAGGAACTTAAGCCCCTTTTTTAATTTTCTCCGAACCTCTCCGCTACTTGAAGCATAATAGCGCATTCAATTCTTTTTCTATGAAGCTCACAGCCAAAATCATACACTCCCGTAATGTTTCCTTTCGTATGGTATGCATTAGCTGCGCAGCCGCCGCTGCAGTACATACGGGCAAAACACTCTTTACATTCTCCATGAGAATAAATATTGCATGACTTGAACTCATCACAGACAGAGCGGTTCTTTACTCCTTCAAAGACATTTCCTAAAAGAAAATGCTCATCCCCTACGAATTGATGACAAGGATATAAATCTCCTTCCGGTGTAACCGCCATATATTCTGTCCCTACGCCACATCCGGATACACGCTTTACAATACACGGACCACCGGTCAGATCAATTGTATAATGATAGAAATTAAACCCATTTCCTTCTTTCTTCCGCTTAATCATCTCACAGGCCAGGCGATCATACTCTTCCAATAGCTTTGGTAAATCCTCTTCAGTCAAAGCATAATCCGCCTGTTCCGGAGCCACTACCGGCTCCATGGAAAGCTCTTTGAATCCCAAATCCGCCATATGGAGAATATCCTTTGAAAAATCTGTATTGTAATGGGTATAAGTTCCTCTGATATAATAGTTCTCCTGATTTCTCGATTCAGCCATTTTTAAAAATTTAGGAAGAATAATATCATAAGAGCCTTTTTCATTTCTGGATACTCTTAGTTTGTCGTTCACTTCCTTCCGCCCATCAAGACTGAGGACTACATTACTCATTTCCCTATTAGCGAATTCTATCACTTCATCATCTAATAAAATGCCATTTGTGGTAAGAGTAAATCGGAAATTTTTATGGTGAAGCTTCTCCTGCTCACGGCCGTAAGCCACCAATTTCTTAACTACCTCCCAGTTCATAAGAGGTTCGCCGCCGAAAAAATCCACTTCCAGATTTTTTCTTGTCCCTGAATTTTCAATTAAAAAATCCAAGGCTTTTTTCCCTACCTCATAAGACATAAACCCTCGGTGACCCTGCTGATATTCGCCTTCTCCGGCAAAGCAATATTTACAGGCCAGATTGCAGTCATGGGCTACATGCAGGCAAATAGCCTTTACTACCGATTGACGTTTTTTAAACTCCCCGGACATGTCAGCATAAATATCCTCTGAAAAAAGCTTTCCCTGGCGTTTAAGTCCGTCTATATCTTCAAATACATCTCTTATTTCTTCCGCCGTTACCTCCGGAAGCTGCTGATACTTTTCCAATACGTCAACCATAATTATTTTTCTGTCAATTCCAGCTTCCAGCATCTCAATGATATCATATGCCACATCGTCCACACAGTGAACAGCACCGCTGTTCACGTCCAGAACAATGTTATAGCCGTTGCTTTTATATGTATGTACCATGTTGGTATCCTTTCTAAAAACTTATAATTCAAATTAATGATTTACAAAAATTCTGTTAGACAATTTCCACAGGAAATTATTCAACAACGTTAAAAATCGCCATAAGCCTTGCAGCCTATAGCGATTTGAAAGTTTAGCTTATTTCTTTAGCTGTTCGCACTGCTGATTAGCAACGCTGCATGAAGTCTTGCTTGCTGATTGGCAAGATGTCTGGCATTCTCCACATCCGCCTTTTTTTGCTGATTCAGCAAGATTCCTGGTTTCGATAGTCTGTATTCTCTTCATTTTTACCTCCAACCTTAGCTGGCTCGGTTTATACGCAAGCTCTGCTAAGAACAATCGTATTTAAAATCACTTTTACTATGTTACCACATATGCTTCACTTTATCAAGCTGTAAAGTTGTTAAATATTATTCAAAAATGACAGCATAGCCTTATAAGAACCGAATCCGACTATTGTATTTCTTGCATAAAGCCGTCCCTTTTATCGTAAATATATTAAAATGGAGGGTTAAATGATGAAATTAAACAAACGTAAAAAATCAGAAGGTTCATTTAAATTAAAAGAGACCATTCTTCCTGCCAGTGCATTGCCTATCAGCATCGTATGTGCCGCCGTCATCGGTTTACTTATTATATTTTTCATTTTACATAATGCATCCGAAGAAACCGCAGCAGCAGCATATCCGGAAATTTCAGCGGCACAAGCCATTTTGATGGATGCCGAAACCGGTGAAATTCTTTATGAAAGAAATGCTTCCAGCAAGGCTTACCCTGCCAGTACCACAAAAATTATGACTGCTTTACTTACAATTGAGACAGTAGAAAATTTGAAGAGTGATCTCACCCAAAAAGTAAAAATTCCTGCAGAAGCAGTTGGTGTAGAAGGCTCTTCCATTTACTTATCTCCCGAAGAACCGGTGACCATTGAGGATCTCCTCTATGGATTAATGCTTCGATCCGGTAATGATGCCGCCGTAGCATTATCCTGTATCATAGGAGGAACTCAGGAAAATTTTATAGAACAAATGAATGCAAAAGCAAAAGAGCTGGGCTGTAAAAATACACATTTCTTGAACCCCAGTGGTCTTTTTGATGAAAATCATTACACGACTGTCGCCGATATGGCATTAATTGCACAAGCCGCTATGAAAAGTGAAACCTTTAAAAAGATTGCCGGAGCAGAAACTTGGCAAGCTCACCGGGAACCTGATAAATACAATTATTTTTACAATAAGAACAAAGTGGTTCATCAATACGACGGAGGCAACGGCATCAAGATCGGTTATACAAAAGCCTCCGGCAGGACTTTAGTTGCTTCCGCAGAGCGTGATGGACAATTGCTCATCTGTGTTGTTATGGGGGCTCCGGACTGGTTTAATGATTCGTATAAATTAATGGATTATGGTTTTTCTCTAAAATAATATCACCCCTTTCTCACCTGAAAATATAATAATAGTAATTAAATTAATCAGGTGGGAGGATAACTCATGGATTCTACAAATAATATTGACTGCATTGACAGCGGCACAGAGAACTGCCCCTGCTATCTGGCAGCTACCGGGGATTGTCTGATATGCAGCAGGCTGCAGGGAAAAGAATACTGCGACTGCCCATGGAAAGGGGTTTGTATATATAACGAATTTATCCAGAATAATAAAAAGGTTAATAATCCGAGAAAGGATTTCACTGCAAGAATCATCACGAAAAAAAAATATTTAGATGATTTATATGTTATCACTTTAGACGTGGGGCGAGGCTTCGCACTGCGTTGTGCAATACCGGGAAGCTATGTTTTTCTTCAGCCGCCGGATCGGGAGGATTATTATCATACTCCGATTTCAGTCATGCAGGCCGATACGGAGAACGGCTTTATTACTTTACTTATAAAAACCTTTTCAGCGAAAACAAAAGCCATATGCAGCCAAGAGGAAAAGCTGCTGGTCAGAGGTGTATATCGAGGAGGCATTTTTGGCCTTTCCAAAATAACCGGTCGCTTCAGCCGGATCCTTCCCGATTCCAAAGTGCTTATTTTCACAAAAGGAGTCGGGTTTGCTCCGGCTATTAATTTTCTTGACTGGGCAGGCTCCAATACGCAATCGGAGCTCATAATCGATCCGGATAAGATCTGTAATCAGGTTATCTGGGATTATATCCAGCCGTCTACCGCCGATAAAATAACACTGAAAAGCCTCCAGGAGTGTTTGGATTCACCCCTGCAAGAAACAATCATAAACGGGGGTTATACTGCTGTTGTCGCTTTATCCTCTGATTATTATATAGAAGAAATTAAAAAAATTGTTATGAGTTTACCCAACCCTCCCGCATTCATCCACAGCAATAATGCCAACATCTGCTGCGGAGAAGGAATCTGCGGAGCTTGCAGTTGTGTAGATCCCAACGGAACGATACATAAAAGGTGTAAATGCTTATAGTATCTGTTTATAAATATAAAAAACAGCCCCTATTCTGATCTTGATCAGCATAGGGGCTTATTTATCTAGAAGAAATTATTATTAAGCTTCAACGGGTAATTCCAGCAAATAAACATCATCTGGTGTTATTCTGCGCTCTGGTGTATAGATGAGCCAATCGGTTATATCTTTCAAAGCATATTCTCCGATGCTTCCGGTTTGAAGTCCTTCAATGAAATATGGTTCTTGAGTTAATTCTCCCTTCAAACGGTCTTCCTTAATATCCATCAATTCAAACCAAATATGTTCTCTGGAGTTATCCTCCGTCTTGTATTCCTCATCAACTTCCAGTCCCATTTTAACCAGAATCGGTTTTTCTCCTCGCTCAAAAGCCTTTTTTAAATAGTCCTGCCTCTCCGCAGCAAGAGCTTTCATACGTTCTGTCTCGTTGGTTGTAACCATATAAAGGGGATTATCATGCAAATATTCATCATAGACAGAAACAGGAGCATACCGTCCATTTTCATAGTCCTCATGACTTAAGTAAGCAAATATTGCACTTGTATTTTCGTTATGGCTCTCCGCCCTGTCCGATTTACCTCCCAGCATATTCTCATCATAGTGCTCTACGGCTTCACTCCATGGAACTAATGTGGTTATCAGGCTGATGTCCCTTGTCAGACGTGCCAGGAAGAGTGCTTCCATCGGCTCCAAAGGCTCTTCCATTTCCAGCATACGATTGGCCATGGTCTCTATAACCGAATAGTGACTCTGATAGACCGATTTAGAAGAGTCTAAAATCTCCAGCTCCGGCAAACCACAGCGATTTAATCCATGGCTGTGAAGCCACACCGTATCATCTTCTCCACTCACCGCCTGAACGGTATATATGTATCTGGGCGCAGGAGGAATTTTAGAAGAAGCCGCCAATTCCGCCCAACGTCCGGAAAGAATTTTCTCAGAACTGTCATCAAATATAGCCAGTTTATCCGGAATCAGTGCGTGAATGATCCGCAGCTGTGCATGGTAGGACAACAAGGCTTCTTCTCCGAAATACATTTCTACAGCCAAACCGTTTTCTGCTTCTTTCACAGCCTCTATATCCACATCCGGGAAAAAATGCTGTATCCGATACATTTCCGGTACTTGAAAGCTTGTAGGATACACCTCTGCCTGATAATTCTCTCCATCCACTTTCAATTGAAGCTTCATCGTAAAATCTTCCATACTTTTTGAGATAACTTCAATCCCCTCTGTTTCCGATAATCTATCTAGCATACCTTTTATATCCAGTAAATCCTCTTCCTGCTGGGGTATTACTAACATATACGACTTTTCTTTCATTTTATATCCTTCCTTGCTTTTACATATTGTTACATATCAAAGTCTATTGAGATTTGTTGGGCATACACCTCATCCTGAGGATCCTCTGCCGAAACAGCGCTTTCTATGTTTTCTATATCCGGTAAGTCTTTTAACGATTCAAACCCAAAGTGCTTTAAAAAAGCATCTGTCGTACCGTAGAGAATAGGTCTTCCAATAGCCGTAGAACGTCCTTTCTCTTCGATCAAATCTTTTTTCAAAAGGCCTTCTATCACTCGATCACATTTTATCCCTCTGATGGAATCAATTTCGCCTTTTGTGATCGGCTGTTTATAGGAAATAATTGCAAGAACCTCCAATGCAGACTGAGAAAGCTTTTTCTCCTTTACCGGAGTACACAATCGCTCAATATAAGAAAAATTTTCTTCATTGGTTACAAATTGAAAACTCTTATTTATTTCAATTATTTTTATGCCCCTTCCCTCTTGCTCATACTCTTGTTTTAATTCCAAGAAATAGTCATAGGCATCCTTCCAGTTCATATTGAATACTTCTGCCGCAGTCTTTACATCCAGAGGCTCTCCCCATACAAACATCATCGACTCAAAAGCAGATTTAATCGTCTTTTTAGTTGTCATCCCATTCTCCTATTACCATGGCTTCCTCTTCATCAGGAGGAACCATTTCTATTTCCAGATCCCCAAAGGCTCTCTGCTGCTCTACCCGAATCAACTTTTCCCTCATCATCTGAAGCATTGAGGTAAAAGTAAGCACTACGTCATATTTATTACTTTCCTTAGCCAGTAGCTCCTTAAAGAATACCTTTTTTAACCTGTGGTTTTTTAAAAATCCAATAATATGCTGAATTTTCATCTCAATACTTTGCTTCTGTCTTTCTACCCGGGTATAATGCTTTCTTACCTCTTCAATCCTTTGTTTCTTTCTTAAAAATAAATTAAAGGCGGAAACAAATTGCTTGATATCCAGAAGCAGATATTCATCGGCCTCATTGGTATATGGCTCCAAAGCTTCTTTTGGTTTTTCAAAACACAGGGTTTTCTTATCTTCATAGCTTTCAAGAAGCTCTGCGGCAGCCTTGAACTTTTTATACTCCAGAATCTTCTCCACCAGCTCTGTTCTGGGATCTTCTTCTACCACACCTTCTTCAATAGGCGTACTTCTTGGAAGAAGCATCTTCGATTTGATCTCTATCAAGGCAGCGGCCAGTACCATAAATTCTGTAGCAATTGCTACATCCGCGTCCTGCATCTGTTCCACATAGGTCAAATACTGGCTTGTAATCTCTGCCACCTGAATATCATATATACTCATTTCGGCATTTTCGATCAAGTAAACCAACAGATCAAAAGGTCCTTCAAATATATCAATTTTAACCTTATACGCCATTCTTTTCGCCCTCATGTCTTGTGTAATATGTTACACCCGCAACAATTGTAAGCCCCCCTGCAAGTTGCCACAGGGAAGGTATTTCACTGAATAATACCACCGCAATTCCTGTAGCAATAAATGCCTCTAAATTCTCGCATGTGGCCACATACAAAGCGGTTGTATAGCCTAAACACCAATTAAATACTGCATGGGCTCCGATTTGACATACCATAGCCATAACGAAAATCCAAAACATATCGTTTGTTGTATATCCGGTGAAAGAGGTATGAGTTACTATCATTCCTATGCCAAAAGTAATCCAGCAAAATAAAAATACAAAAAACACATATACTGCCGCATGTATGCCCTTTCTGAACTTATTGCCCGCTATAAAATAAAGGCCCATAAATAAAGCCGCTAACAAGCTCATCAGATCACCAAATAAAACATCTGTAGAAATACTGTAATCACTTCCCGATATAATAATGCTTCCGATAAAAGCTACTATTACACCAGCCACAGCCTTTTTATTGGTCTTGTCTTTAAAAATAAAAACGGATATCAAAAGTATCATAAAAGGATGCGTCATAGCTAATACGGATGCGCTGGCCACACTTGTATGCCCCACCCCTGTAAACCAGGAAAAGAAATGCCCTGCAAGAAAAATACCCGCTATTGCACATCCCCCCAGCTGTTTCTTAGTCAGCCGCATCATTTTTTCCTTATGCCTAACCAGCGTTACCACCGCAAATAAAGGCAACGCAAAGGTTAATCGATAGAAGCCAATCGCCATAGGCGGTGCTGAAGTCAGCTTTACAAAAATAGAAGAAAATGAAGCCGCAATTACAGCTAACAGAACTATCTTTTTTACGTTTCTTTCAAAAATATTCATTTGTGCTCCTAAAACTGTTCCGTCTTACTATTCAAAAATCTTAGGGAGATTTATATCATAAGGCGGATATATTATTCCTCTTTCTGTTACAACTGCAGTAATATATTTTGCATCCGTTACATCAAAGGCGGGATTGTATGTTTTGATTCCCTCCGGAGCCATGTTTTCTGCATACCACAGTTTATAGATCTCCTCGCCGTTTCTTTCCTCGATGTGAATATCTTGGCCTGTTGGTGTGTTCAGGTCGATTGTGGATGTTGGAACAAACATATAAAAGGGAATCTTATACTCTTTAGCTAATATAGCAACTGCCGATGTTCCGATCTTATTGGCTCCGTCACCATTTGCCGCCATTCTGTCACACCCCACTACTACTGCATCTATCCATCCGTTCTTCATCACAATAGATGCCATATTATCACAAATAAGTGTAACATCAATTCCCGCTTTATTTAATTCCCATGCCGTCAGCCTTGCTCCCTGCAAAAGCGGTCTGGTCTCATCAGCAAATACTTTAAAATCATACCCTCGCTCTTGTCCTAAATGGAGCGGGGCAAGGCAAGTGCCATACTTAGCGGTGGCAATAGTTCCCGCATTGCAATGAGTCAAAATACCCATTCCCGGTTTTAAAAGGGATAAGCCATTCATTCCCATAGCATAGCAGGCCTCTACATCTTCTTGATAAATTTTCAGAGCCTCTTCCTTTAACTGATTTTTTATATGTATCTGTTCCTTCTCCCAACAGCTGCTGCTTGCACTTGATTTCAGCGCAAGCAGCTTTTGCTCCATTCTGTTAAGCGCCCAGAAAAGATTGACTGCCGTAGGTCTTGAGGAAGCAATATATTCTTTAACCTCGTGAAACTTAGCACAGAACTCTCCATAGCTATCTGTCAGCAGGTCTCTCGTACAAACATAAAGTCCACAGGCAGCGGCTACCCCAATAGCGGGAGCCCCTCTGACCTTCAGCCTGTAAATTGCCTCCCATAGCTCTTCTTTATTATTGATTTCAATGTACACCTCCTTGCTCGGCAGCAAGGTTTGATCCAGCAAATACATTGTATCCTGTTCATATTTTATCGGTGTTATAAATGATGTCATTTCCTTCCCTCCAAATCTAAACCAAATGGACGTTTCGCTCACTCCATTTCATTTATAATCCTAACATTTAATTATACACTTTTATCCTGTTCTTGGATAGTCTTTATTAGACAAGCTCCGCTGCAGGTAGCTGCAATACCTCCTAAAGCAGTCTCTTTAAGCTGAACAGGCAAAAGCTTTCCCACCTTATACATGGCTTCTACCACTTCATCTGCGTCAATGTAGCTCTGAACCCCTGCCATAGCCAGATCGGCACTGAGCAATGCATTAACTGCCTGAGAAGCATTTCTTTGTGCACAAGGTATTTGCACCAAGCCCCCTACCGGATCACAGACTAAGCCCATTATATTCATCAGGGACAGACTAAATGCCGTTATGGCCTGTGACGGTGTACCGCCGCAAAGCTCCACCGCTGCAGCCGCTGCCATAGCGGCTGCCACTCCGCACTCCGCCTGGCAACCGCCTTCTGCTCCTGCTACAGTAGCATTTTCTGTTACAATAGCCCCAAGGCCCGAAGCGGTAATCAATGCCATAAGCAGCTGCTGGTCTGTGGCTTGCTGCTTTTCCGCCACAGATATCACTACTGCCGGAACAATCCCGCAGGAGCCCGCCGTCGGCATAGCACAGATTTTGCCCATGGACGCATTTACTTCACTGGAGGAAAGAGCTCTGGCCATTACTAGATTGATAAAGCTTCCGCAAAGAGTATCTTGGTTGTTCATGGTATAGGAATATTGAGCGGAAGCAATTCCGCAAATTAAATTCCCTTCCGGATTAGTTGGCTTTCTGAGAGCTTTTTCCGTAGAATTTTTCATTACTTCATATCTATACTTCATGATATCCAGTATTTCTTCCGGCTGTTTCCCGCTATGCTTTGTCTCATTATCTAAAACAATTTGTGAAAGATTAACCTTTCTTTCCTGGGCTAATTCCAGCAGCCCTTTTATATTTCTATACATTCAGTTATTCCTCTCCTTACGCACAAGCTATTAATCTCACCAGCTGTATATGCGGGTGCAGCTTCAGCTTTTCTAAAATATTAGTATCTACCGAATCATCTATCTCTATCACACATATAGCATCTTTGCTCTTCTGCATACGGCTCACCTTCATGGTGGCAATATTGATCCCGTTATCCGCCAATATAGTTGCCACATGACTGATAACACCCTTCTGATCATCCTGTTTCACAAATATAGTCGGCAATTCACCGCTGATGCCGATTTCATATCCATCAATCTTTTCAATTCTTACATTTCCGCCTCCAACGGATGCACCTTGTATTTTCGACCGTAATTCACCCTTCTTATAAAAGGTTATCACTACGGAATTTTCGTGGGCACCATCTAGTTCCACGGAATAAAATTCAAATTCTATACCCTTCTCCGATGCCAGCTCGAAGGATTTTGAAATATTCTCGTCATCTTCTCTTATTCCTATCACTCCGGCCAATAAAGCTTTATCTGTTCCATGTCCTTTTCCGGTCTTGTCAAAGGAACCATGAAGACCAAAAGTTACTTTATCAAAATCTGCGTTTACTATCTGTCTTGCTATTCTGCCGATTTTAGCAGCTCCGGCAGTATGGGAGCTGGACGGTCCAATCATAATTGGGCCTGCAACCTGAAATATACTTGTATTCATCTCATACCTCTTATATCATAATATCCATATTAATAAGATAAACCTTAACCTGCTTTATTATACTTTGATTGTTTATAATTTACAAACAAAAAACCGAGGATATTGTTCCCTCGGTTTTTGCTTTTCTATATTATATGCTTTTTGGGTCGTGATTTTTTTAATCTTCTCTCTGTTCTGCTATTTTTTATTTAACTATATCCGTTCACAGAAAGAAAATTTTGTACTCCGCCGTATGCAGATATTACTCTTGTGGCATAAGCTGTGGAGTAGTTTCCTCGGCTCACTCTTGATGAACCTTGGTTGTATGCGGATAAAGCTCTTGTTCTATCCCCATTGTAGTTAGTAATCCCTGTCCCAATCATACAGGCTCCAACGTTTATATTAGAACGTGGATCCAGTAATTGCTGTGTTGATAATCCAAAGTTCGCTCCCGTGGCAGGCATGATTTGCATCAGCCCCCTTGCACCGCTCCTTGAAACAGCTGACGCATTAAAAGTACTCTCCTTATGCGCTATAGCTATTAACAGTTTTTCATCTACATTGTAAACTTTTGCTGCCCTTTTGAACATAAATACCAGGTCTTGTGCGTAGGTCTTTGATAAGCTGCCATTGTAATTTAATATATAATTTACTAACCCTTTGTTGTATCTGGATTCTGCTTCGTTCCAGAAACTTTTAGCAGTTCGGTCTTTAATCGTGCTTATACATAATCCATAATAGGAATCATAATACAAGTCCCAGTTAAATACCTTGCTTTTACTCATTGCCTTCGCAGGAATGAATAAATACTTACCGATTGCCAAAACCGGCAATCCTTCTAAATTAACTTCTTCCATCAGTACTTCAGGGGCCTCTATTACTTCCGGAGCATCTTCCGCCCCAGCTGCAGCAGCAACCTCTTGTTCGCCTGAAAGATCCTTATAAGCTAATACTTTGACTCCTGATATAACCTCTAATTTCATATCGTAACCATTATTCTTGGCCCAATCCTTACTAATTGTTTTTTGAGTCACTTCCGTCTTCAGAAGTTTTAATGTGCGGCTTTCCCAGTCCATCTCTGCTTGAAATCCACAGATATTGCCCATGTCTGAGCTCAATGGAATGTAAGTCGTGTCTTTATAAAGGAAGAACGGATATTGAAGATTGTAATTGACAGTCTCGCTTCCATTTATAACGACTTTTTTGTTAAAAAAATCTCCTTGAACGTAATCTTCAGCATATATAGAAATTGATGAGAAAAGTACAATGGTCAATGAAAGCCACACAGATATAAGCTTCTTTGCCATACCTTGTTTCTCCTCTCTTTCTCTTGGTCTTTTTATTAAGACTTTATTATTATAGCACTTTTTAACAAAAAGTATACCTTTTTGCTTATATTCAGAAAATTTAAACCGGAATAACCGTCGGCTAACACGTTGGTTTTTGAACATTCATTTACATCATGTTTGTCCAAAAAAACTTTATTTCAGGGCTTGACATTACTAATATGCTCTTTTATTTGACAAAATAACCCTAAATATACCTGCTCAACATATCATTAATTCTCTCATTCCACTGTTCCTCTGTCCCATATGCCAGCACCATTTTTTGCAGTTGATTTTTTTGAATTTCATGTAACCCATCTAAATATTCTATAGAATCAGCACGGCCGGATCTTCTAGCTATCTGATACATTTTTCTTTCAACTTCAGGCCTTTCTAAATACTTGTCTATTTCTTCAAGCATAAGAGCTCTGTCTTCCTTGAGACTTCCTTCTACGTTCTGCAACAGGTTAACAATATGATCGCTTACCAGACGTCCATCGCAAGCCTCTGCCAGATTAATCAGCTGACGAATTTCTTTCACCTTGTCATCATCACTGCCCAGCTTCATTTTCCCACATTTATACTCATTCCAAAGCTCTGTGCCTTCTTTTATTACAGCGGTTCTTATTCTTACATAATCCGGATTCACTTGATTCACTACGTGAGCCATACCCGCAGCGTTTTTTTCCGATAACGCTTTTCCGCCAATCCCGGGCATAAAGTAGACAGACAGCTCAATCCCTCCCGCCTTTATGTTTTTCCCTGCCTGAATCAGCTCCTCCACGTCAACGCCTTTATTAATGAAATCCAGCACCTCCTGTGAACCGGATTCAAATCCGGAGTGAATTCGGTCTAGTCCTGCATTTTTTAATTCTTTATATTCTTCTTTCGTAACCTGCGCCAAAGTCTGAGCTCTGCCATAGGAGGTAATCCGCTCAATCCGGGGAAAAACTTCTTTTAAATAGTTTAAGACCTCCTTCAGCTTAGAAGCACTTAATGCCAAAGTATTTCCGTCCTGCAAAAACACAGTTTTTCCGCCGTTGATTACCCAGTTAAAGATCAGTTGAGCACATTCTGCTTCCGGTCTGGACATATTTTTCAGCATACTGTTCATTGTCTGCAAATCCCATTGCCCTTGTGTATCTCTGCACTCTAAAGCCAGATCGGCATAGTATTTCATTACATCAATGTCACCTTTTATGCTATCCACAGAAAAAACTTTAAAGGGAACATGTCTATACATCTGACAAAATCGGCACTTATTCCATGTACATCCCTGTGTTACCTGTAAAAGCAAACTCTTAGCCTCACTTGGCGGTCTAAACGGTCCAATCCTGAACACCTTTTGTCCTTCCATATTATCTCCTTTACGCTTTTGCCTTTCCGGCATTACTGTTAGTATTTCTTAATAAGATTATACTATAATTACAATCTAAGATAATGGATAATTTCTGCTTTAACAGAATCCATTTTGTGAAAACCCTGTTTAAAACACAAAAACTGCTCCTAAAAGCTTAAAGCTTCTTAGGAACAGCCCTTCTTAATAAGCTGCGCTTATATTATTTTTTATTCGGCATACCTATTACCTCTTTCCAATAGGTACATATTCGCTGGGTACTGCCACATCTTTATATGCCGGTCTTATAATTTTTCCTGTATTAATCAGCTCTTCAATTCTGTGAGCACTCCAGCCTGCCATTCTAGCTATGGCAAAGATAGGTGTGTAAAGCTCCAGCGGAAGATCCAGCATGCTGTATACAAATCCGCTGTAGAAGTCGATATTGGCACTTACACCCTTGTAAATCTTTCTTTCCTGACAAATGATTTCTGCCGCTATTCTTTCCACATCAGCGTACAGTTTATATTCTTTGCCTTTGTCTTTTTCCTTAGCCAGACTTTCCACAAACTTTTTAAAAATTTCTGCCCGGGGATCGGATAAGGAATATACCGCATGTCCCATCCCATATATCAGCCCCGATTTATCAAAAGCTTCTCCTTTTAATATTTTCTGGAGATATTCTCTGATTGCAGTTTCGTCCTCCCAATCAGAAATGTGTGACTTCATATCATCAAACATCTGAACAACTTTAATATTGGCTCCGCCGTGCTTTGGCCCTTTCAGCGAGCCCAAGGCTGCTGCAATGGCAGAGTAAGTATCTGTACCAGAGGAGGATACCACATGAGTAGTAAAGGTGGAGTTGTTACCGCCTCCATGCTCTGCATGCAAAACCAAAGCCAAATCTAAAATTTTAGCTTCCAGTTCCGTATATTGGCTGTCCGGCCTAAGCATATGCAAGATGTTCTGAGCTGTTGATAGTTCCGGCTTGGGAATGTGTATATACAAACTGTCCCTGTAATGATAATGTCGGGATGCCTGATACCCATACACGGCTAATAGCGGGAAAACAGCCGTTAGCAGTAAGCATTGCCTGAGCACATTGGGTACGGATGTATCATTAGGATTTTTATCATAGGAATGAAGAGTTAAAACCCCTCTTGCCAGACTATTCATCATATCCGTACTTGGAGCCTTCATAATAATGTCTCTTGCAAAGCTTGGCGGCAGCGTACGGTATTCCGATAAAATGATATTGAACTCTTCTAATTGTTCACAAGTAGGCAGCTTCCCAAAAATAAGAAGATAAGTTACTTCTTCAAAACCAAAACGTTTTTCATTTATAAAACCTTTTACAATCTGATTTATATTGACCCCTCGGTAATATAACCTACCGGGGCAAGGAATTTTTTCTCCTGTCTCCTCGTCCACATCAAAGGCATATATTCCGGAAATTTCCGTCAGCCCCGTCAGAACGCCATTACCTTTTAAATCCCTAAGTCCCCTGTTGACCTCATACTTTTTATATAAAGAAGAATCGATCGTACTATTTTCTATGCATTTTGCTGCTAATGACTGTATTTCTTCCGTTATTCTGGAATATTTATCATCTAGTTTATCGCTATACATAATTCGCACCCCCTTTTTACAATTTTTAAGCAAATTAGTACATTTTTGCTTTATTTAGTTATAGCATTATAAAGCTAACAGAGTGTATTATACTACTTTTTCAATGTTTTTTCAATATGTTATAAAAAAAATATTTTTTTGAGATAGCAATTTAGTTTGTTTTTTTCGCTTCTTTATAGCATTATCATAAAGAAAAGGACTGAATCTGCCATAAATCAAATTCAATCCTTTTAAATCTGCTCTAACTATTTTGTCACAAATCTTCATAAAATATTACTCTGTCTTTGCCTAATTTTTTTGCTCGGTATAAAGCCTGATCCGCTCTTTGATATAATTCTTTAAAGCTAAAAGTTTCATATCCAAATAAAGTCACTCCTACACTTACTGAAATAGTACTCCATTTTTCATTCTCTTTAGCAATTTCCTTGATAACTTTATGTATTTTTTTAGTTAGATGGGCAACTTCATTTATTCCTGTGATGTTTTTAAATAAGAATACAAATTCGTCTCCTCCCAGCCGTCCCACCAGATTTTCTTCGCCTGCAACCAATTCCAATTCTTTAGCAATTCTCTTTAATAAAGTATCCCCTTCCGGATGACCATACCGATCATTGACCATTTTAAATCCGTCTAAGTCAAGAATCATCAGGCTATGAACTTCATTATTTGTGGAACTCTTATTCTGTAAGCACAGCTGGTTATCTACACTTATTTTTAGCAGAAACTCTTTTAACTCCGATTCAATTTTTCTCCGGTTAAACAGCCCTGTCAGAGAATCTCGTTCCGCTTCACTGCGCAGTGAGTTCTCCACTCTGCTTTTTTCAACGTTTAAGAATTCAATCATTTTTAAATTCGTACAGTTTATTTTATTTTTCAGCATGATTATGTAAATTAAAACACCGATGGCTGCCGTAACGATAAACAATACTGAGCCTAAAAAAAATCCCGGATTTGAATAATACAGCTTTCTGAATTTAGGCTGTTCATAGATCACATAATTGCTTAAAATAATATTGGATAATTCCATATCTGATATACAGTGCAGTCCTTTATTTAAAATATTCAAAAGTTCAATATCTTCATCTTTTGAAACCCCCAGAGATAAATCCTCCGAATATCCAATCAGATCCTGCCTTATCAAATTAACAAATTTAGGATTTGCTAAATAATAATTGGCGGCATAGGCATTTGCAATAGTAGCATCCGCCATGCCGGAATTAACCGCTTCAAAGCACTGTTCTACCGTATCATACTCCTTTACATCATAATTCTCAAGAATATCCAGATAATAATTTTTAGGCATGGCAATTTGTCTTATCTGATCAAAGGTTCTGTCTTTCGCAACTACACCCACAAGAGATGCATTAATGCATATGCTTGAAGTATATAGCCCCCTCTTTTCAGAGATCCCATAATCATGGGAAACCAAGCTTATCATATCCGATTTGCCTGTCTTAACATCATTCAGAGCCTGGCTTAAATTATCCGCTCTCACAAATTCAAATTGTAAGCCGGTATATTTTGATAATAAATCAAATAAATCCTTGGTGACGCCCTTCACTTCTCCGGTTTCTTCATCATAATATTCAATAGGCTGCCATCCCTGATCATAGGAAACCTTTACTGTACCTTTTTTCTTAATATAGTTTAGCTCGTCCACTGTAAAGGCCGGAGGTGCCACATGTCCTTTTATAAAATATTTATTCTGTATCTGCATATCATAAGAAGGATTACTGTTTTTCATATTTTGCATGGATTTATTAAGTTCTTCCAGCAATTGTGGATTGTCCTTATTGACTCCATAAAACAAAGGGTGCTGATCCATTCTGCCAATAACCTTTTCATATTTTTTATTGGTCTCAACAGATGTAAATATTGCTTGAACCTCTCCTTTATCCAAGGCTTGTTCCATTTCCTCCAAGCTTTTATAGTATTTTTTATTAAATTTAATTTTGTTGCTATCACAATATTGGTCTAAATATATTTCTTGATAATCGCTTTCTAAAATACCCACACTGATTCCGTCAAATCTGGCAAAATCATCAAAATTCAGCTCAGTATCAGCAGTCTTCGTATATAATTGTGTCTGTGAATTCCAATTCGACAGATGAGAATATATGAGCTTATTGGATTTTAACGCTTCCTTGTCCACTCCGCCCACAATATCTACTTCTCCATTCTCCAGCATTTTTATACATTCAGAAAAAGGCGCGACGATAAATTCACAGTTCCATCCCGCAAATTGAGAAATCTCTTTTAAATAGTCATATCCATATCCGGAATAAACGCCCTTTTCATCAAGTTCCTGATATCCCTCATGCAAATAATATCCTACTTTTACCAGTCTCTTTTCTTGGGGAATTCTCGAATGCCCAAAGGAAGTCTGAGGAAGCATGAAAAAAAGTATTATAAATAAGATCATAAAAACATTAATAACTTTAATCAATCGACTCTTATATGTCTGATTTATCTCTTTCATAGCACAGTCCTCCTTTGATATTAAGTTTAAGTATAGTATATTAAAAATTTTGACAATTTTCTACACCAGATGAGAAATTTTACAAATAAAAAAGATGGATACAAAGATATCCATCTTAAACCTTTATTTTTTTCTTCTAGCTCCATTTGCAGCTAAATTCATTCTGGTGATTTGTTTTGTGATACTGATTTTCGCCTTATCAATATGATTTGGATCCGTACTAGTATCATTATGGGATTTCAGCCACTCTTCTGCAGCAGTTTTTTCCTTAAGCGCTCTGTCTATGTCGATGTCTTCAGCCCATTCTGCGGAATCCGTATATATCACAAAGCTGTCTCTTACATCGATATAGCCTCCTGATATAGCTGCAGCTTTAAAATCTGTAGCGCCTTCTTCCCGGATAAGCATTACTCCTACATCAAGTAGCTTGCATGCCCAAGTATGACCTGCCATAAATCCCTCTTCACCTGTTAAGGTTCTGACTATAACCATCTCAACCTTATCTTTATAGAATAGTTTTGAAGGTGTTATAACCTCAAGCAATACACTCTTAGCCATTTTCTTCTCTCCCTCCCAGCGGCAAATTTACTTTGACGCCTTAAACTTTTCTACAACTTCATCTATGCCTCCTGCAAGCAAGAACATTGATTCAGGGATTTCATCATGCTTACCTTCAAGAATTTCCTTAAATCCGCGGATTGTTTCCTTTAACGGAAGATATTTGCCCTCCATACCTGTAAACTGCTCTGCAACACTAAATGGCTGAGACAGGAATCTCTGTATCTTTCTGGCTCTTGATACAGTCAGTTTGTCGGAATCGGATAATTCATCCATACCAAGAATAGCAATAATGTCCTGCAAATCCTTATATCTCTGAAGAACTTCCTGTACCCCTCTGGCTGTTTCATAATGCTCTTCGCCAACAATGTTCGGATCCATAATTCTTGAAGTAGATTCAAGCGGGTCAACTGCCGGATAAATACCAAGCGCACTAATGGAACGCGATAAAACTGTTGTCGCATCCAAATGGGCGAAAGTAGTAGCCGGTGCCGGGTCAGTCAAGTCATCAGCCGGTACGTAAATAGCCTGTACTGATGTAATGGAACCCTTCTTTGTTGAAGTAATTCTTTCTTGTAATGCACCCATTTCAGTTGCAAGTGTTGGTTGATAGCCTACTGCTGATGGTACACGCCCCAGTAGTGCCGATACCTCTGAACCCGCTTGTGTAAATCTAAATATGTTGTCAATGAACAGAAGTACATCCTGTCCTTCAACATCTCTAAAATATTCTGCCATTGTCAAACCTGTCAGGGCTACTCTCATTCTAGCTCCCGGCGGTTCATTCATTTGACCGAATACCATAGCTGTTTTATCGATAACACCTGATTCTATCATTTCATAGTACAGGTCATTACCTTCTCTTGTTCTTTCACCAACGCCCGCAAATACAGAAATACCGCCATGCTCTCTTGCAATATTACTGATAAGCTCCTGAATCAAAACGGTCTTTCCTACACCGGCACCACCGAAAAGACCAACCTTTCCGCCTCGGGTATATGGTGCAATCAAGTCAATAACCTTGATCCCCGTTTCGAAAATCTTGGCGCTTGTATCCTGTTCTTCAAAAGGTGGAGCTTCTCTGTGAATAGAGTGCTTTTCCGCTGTCGCAACAGGTCCTTTTTCATCTATTGTCTCACCTATAACATTAAACAACCTGCCCAGTACTTCTTTTCCTACAGGAACCTTGATCGAGTCTCCTGTATCTATAGCCTCCATACCTCTTGTCAGGCCGTCTGTAGCTGATAAAGCAACGCATTTTACGATATCATCGCCAATGTGCTGTGCCACCTCCGCCACAATATCCTTGCCCTCATGCTTAATAATTATAGCATTCAACAGTTCAGGCATATGTTCGGGTGAAAATTTTATATCAATAACCGGTCCGATAATCTGGTGAATAATACCTTTATTCTGTTCCATATTCCAAACCACCTCCCTACTTCTTTTGTAACAACTTATTTTTGGGCCTCTGACCCTGCAACAATTTCAATAATCTCATCTGTAATAGCTGCCTGTCTTGCTCTGTTATAGAACAGGGATAGATTATCCAGCATTTCTCTGGCACTATCCGTAGCATTTTCCATAGCCATTCTTCTGGCAGCATGTTCACAGGTAGCAGATTCAACAATAGCTCCATATACCTTTATTTCAATATATTTAGGAACCAGATAGTTAAATACAGCCTCCATGGATGGTTCGTACTCAACCTCTTTTTCATGTTTCTCCATATCCGGATCCTTTTCCATTTCAAAAGGCAGCAAGGTCTGACTTTTTACTTCCTGCTCCATAGAGTTTTTAAAAGAAGTGTAGATCATCACAACTTTATCAATCTCTCCGGAATTATACATATCTATAATAGGTTCACTGATTTTTCTTGCGTCCAAGAAAGAAATATCTTCCGGAGGCTCTGAATATTCGCTGTAAATATCATAACCTCTCTTTTCAAAATATTCCTTTCCTTTTGTCCCTACTGCAACAATCGTCGGTTTTTCAGACTCTGCTTTTATTTCAGCCTCTACCTGTTTTATAACGCTTGAATTAAAGCTTCCGCATAAACCTCTGTTACTTGTTACAATAAGGTAACAAGTCTTCTTAATTTCACGGCCTCCGGCCAAATACTGCTCAGGGACCTCACTGATATTGTTGAAAATATCTGCTATAGATTCTGTAATATAATGAAAATATTCAGTTGTTTTTTCGAAGGTGGCCTTAGCTCTTCTCAGCTTTGCAGCGGAAACAAGCTTCATCGCACTGGTTATGTGCTCTGTGCTGGTTACGCTCTTTATGCGGCGTTTAATATCCTGCATATTGTTTGAAGCCATATTTTCCTCCTAACTGACCTATCCCTACTTGTCACGTACTTCTTTGTACTTAGAAATTGCTTCTTTAAGAATTTTTTCAGTTGCTTCATCAAGCTTGCCTGTAGATTTAATAGTTTTACCTACCTGGGAATACTGTGTATCCATAAACTCGTAAAGACCCTTTTCAAATTCTTTTATTTCTTCAACCGGGATGTCTGCAAGGTAGTGATTTACCGCAGCATATATAATCATAACCTGATGTTCAACTGCAATCGGCTTATACTGCCCCTGCTTTAATATTTCCATTAAAATCAAGCCATGATCCAATCTGGCTCTTGTGTCCTTATCAACATCCGATCCAAACTGCGAAAAGCTTGCCAATTCTGTATATTGTGCCAATTCAAGCTTAACCTTGCTGGCAACCTGTTTCATTGCTTTTATCTGCGCGTTACCACCTACACGAGATACAGAAATACCTGCATTTACCGCCGGTCTCTGTCCGGTAAAGAACAATTCTGTTTCCAGGAAGATTTGTCCGTCCGTAATAGAGATAACATTTGTAGGAATATACGCAGATACGTCTCCAGCCTGAGTTTCAATAAGAGGTAAAGCTGTAATAGAGCCTCCGCCTAATTCATCTGAAAGTCTGGCTGCTCGTTCCAATAATCTGCTGTGCAGATAGAATACATCTCCAGGGTAAGCTTCTCTTCCTGGCGGTCTTCTAAGCAGCAGTGACATTGCTCTGTACGCAACGGCATGCTTTGATAAATCATCATATACAATCAGAACATCCTTGCCCTGGTACATGAAATGCTCTCCCATAGCACAGCCTGAATACGGAGCCATATACTGAAGCGGGGCAACATCACTTGCTGTTGCGGAAACAACAATTGTGTAATCCATGGCCCCTCTATTTTCAAGAGTTTGTACCAACTGAGCTACCGTAGATTTTTTCTGCCCGATAGCAACATAAATACAAATTACGTTAGAATCCTTTTGGTTAAGAATAGTGTCAATAGCAATGGCTGTTTTACCAGTCTGTCTATCACCTATAATCAACTCTCTTTGACCTCTACCGATTGGTATCATTGAGTCAATTGCCTTGATACCAGTTTGTAGCGGTTGGCTAACTGACTTTCTTTGCAGCACTCCGGGTGCTGGATTTTCAATAGGTCTGTGCGCTTCTGCTTTAATAGGACCTTTTCCATCAAGAGGCTGTCCCAATGCATTTACTACACGACCAATCAGATCGTCTCCTACCGGCACTTCCACTACTCTTCCAGTAGGTTTTACAATATCGCCTTCTTTTATGTTCTTGTCGGAACCCAGCATAACTGCACCGACATTATCTTCTTCAAGATTTAATGCCATGCCGTATACTTCTCCGGGAAATTCCAGCAGTTCGCCTGCCATGCATTTCTCAAGTCCATAAATTCTGGCGATACCATCTCCCACCTGTATAACAGTACCGAAATCAGAGACTTCAAGCCTGTTTTTATAATTCTTAATCTGCTCTTTTATTACGGCACTTATTTCTTCTGGTTTGAGGTTCATGTCAGCAACCCCCTCTCTATATAATAGTATTGTTAAGGTCCTCAAGACGCTTTCTTACGGATGCGTCAATAACCTTGCCGTCAATGAGTATTTTTACACCGCCAATTAATTTGGCGTCTATTTCATTTTCAAGCTTAACATTCTGCCGTAAAAGCTTTCCTGTTTCAGCTTCAAATTTTTCGAGCCTATCAGTGCTAAGAGGTTTAACTGAAAATATTTTCCCGTAAGAAAATCCCTCTTCTTCATTGTAAAGTTCCTTGTAAACCTTTATGGCTCTCGCAAAATGCTTCGTTCTTCCTTTATCAATCATTACATAAAGGAAGTGTAAAAGCTCTTCCGAAATGCGGCCGTCGAAGATCGATCCCATGACCTGCTTCTTCTCGCCAATGGAAATCACCGGAGTGTCTATAAAGGCACACAAATCAGGCTCTTGCTTTAATATTTCAAGAACTTGTTCTGCTTCTTCCAAGATCAGCTTCTTCTTATCTACATCGCAAGCTGCTTGAAATAACGCATTGCCATATGTCATTCCGATTGTTAATTCTGCCATTTTGCCGCACCTACCTGTTCAATGATATTATCAATCAGATGCTCTTGACCTTCTAGTTCCAATTCTTTTTCCAAGATTTTTTCTGCGGCAAGCAGAGCCATCGCAGCAACCTGAGCCTTAACCTCAGCCAAAGCTTTTGCCTGCTGTCGCTCTGCTTCTTTTTCTGCACTCAGCTTGATTTCCGCTGCCTTTGCATTTGCCTCATCAATAATATCACTCGCTTGAGCTTCTGCTTTTAATTTTGCATTTTTTATAATTTCTCTACTTTCACGTTCGACGTTTGAAATCTGCATATTATAATTATCCAACTTCTCATCAGCTAATCTAATTGTCTCTGCTGCCTGAGCAAATGAATCTTTAATAGTCTGCTTTCTGTTTTCAAGCATTTCAAGAAACGGATGGTATAAAAACTTTGCCAATACGCCCACAAGGATTAAGAAGTTTACAATAGCAAATATTATTTCTTTTAAATCGATGCCTAAAGCTTCAACCATAAATAAACCCTCCTTGTGTCCGAGGAAATCCCTCAAACAAAATTAACGCTACATCTGTCCTATTAAAAGGATAGCAATTAGCAATCCGTAGATTGTCAAAGCTTCCATAAAAGCCAACGCAAGAATCATACTTGTACGAATAGTTCCTGCTATTTCAGGCTGTCTTGCCATGCCCTCCAAAGCCTTTGCTGATGCAATACCCTGTCCAATACCAGGTCCGATTGTTGAAAGTGCTATAGCTAATGCTGCTGCTAATGCAATTGTCATTTTTGTTTCTCCTTTCATTTCTGCTGAAAATCTTCAGCCTCATCTTCTTTTATATATATTTATTTTTCTGTAAGGTTTATAGCCTCCAGTAAAAATAGATATCTTAATTATGTTGTGCCTTTAAATGCTCATGCTCTTCAGCCCCATGCTCTGCTGCTCCGGCAATATAAATACCTGCAAGTAACGAAAATACCAAAGCCTGAATAGCCCCCATTAGAACACTCAATGCCTGCATGATAACAGGAACTCCCAGAGGAACTAAATGGAAAAATGAACTTGCTACTGCTTCTTCCCCAAATATGTTTCCATAAAGTCGCAAGGTAAGAGATAATGGTCTTACAAATTCTTCAAGCAGCATAATTGGGAACAGGAAAAAAACAGGCTGAAATAAATGTTTATAATACTTTAATCCATGAGTTTCTCTGACACCGATTATTTGCGTTGCAAAGAATACAATGATGGCCAATGCTATAGGAAAATTAATCGAACTTGTCGGAGCTTTTAACCCAGGTAAATGTCCAGACATAGGTAGTAAGCCTGAGTAGTTGCAAATCAGTATATAAATAAACAATGTTGCTACAAGTGAAAAGTATTTACGTCCCACATACTCACCCATTACATCTTGAAAGAAGTCACTCAGTTTCTCTATTGCAACTTCCATAACATTCTGAAGTCCTGACGGGATCATTTCCATGTTTCTTCCGGCCAGTATAGCCAGTATACACAGTATCAAGGTAATAGCCGAACTGGTTACCATGGAACTGGTAATTCCCATTGAATTTAACATTTCTATCATTTTTGCTTTCCTCCTAAACGCATCTTTTTCATATCTATTATTATATAAAATATTATTAGATTTCAGTCTTCTGCAGTACTTTCTGTACCGAAAATACTTTTCCCGCTAAGCTTAACGCCAGTGCCGTAGCTATAGCAAAAGCCATAAAATCAAACGGTATCATATTTCTTACAAAATAAGTTATAATTAATGTAATAAAATTAACTGCATAGCTAGCCATTAATCTGACGGATACTGTTTTCATTGTCACTGTATCATCATTTTTAAGCAATTTTTTCCAAAGAAAAAAATACTTAAAGAAACCCACCAATCCACCATATATAATTCCAGCTAAAGCTCCTAAAATATATTCCAAACCTAGTAATCCTTTCAATTAAAAAAAACTACCCCAATTTACAATTTTGTGATATTGACTCTATTATACTC
>DKLE01000134.1:1418-11861 GCA_002455605.1 Firmicutes bacterium UBA6648 | reverse complement strand
TCATAAAAAATTCGATATAAATCTTCTTTTTTATGGGAACGATTTTGATATCCCTTTAAATAGAAGAAATATGCTAATTCTTCATAAAAATCGAAAGCTGTTATTTGAAATCTTGCTATAGCATATTCTAGCGTTTTAAAAAACCCTCCCCGATTATAATACAAATCTAAAAGATTCTCTACCATTTTCAGCCTGGCTATGCCTTCGGCCGAAATAAAGCGATTGGATATAATCTCATAAGGAGCTGCATCTCGAAACGCATATTCATACAATTCTTTCTCATCTCTGATTTTTGTTCCTTTCAACAGCTTCAAAAATCCCAGCTGAAACTGATCGGCTCCCAAAGCATAAACGCCGTTAAAAGACTCAACGAAAGACAAGTAGTCCTCAAAGGGAAGTCCCGCAATTAAATCCACATGGGTATGTATATTTCCAAGAGTCACTACTTTTCTGATATTCGTTAAAGTCAAGTCAATGTTTTTACTTCGGTTAACGGTTTCTAAAGTTAATGGGTTCAAGCTCTGAATTCCGATTTCTACCTGAAAAAGACCGTTTCTGGCCTTTTTCAATAATTCTAAAAACCGTTCATCAATTAACTCCCCGCAAATTTCAAAGTGAAAATTAGTAATTCCATTATCATGTTCTAAGATATACTCCACAATCTGATTACATCGTTCTCTATCATAGTTAAAGGTTCGATCAATGAGTTTTACTTGTTTTACATGCTTAAAAAGGAAAAAGCCCAGTTCCTTCTTTACCCTTTCCAAAGGTAACGGCCGGACATGCTTTTCTATGGAAGACAAGCAATAGCTGCATCGAAAAGGACATCCCCTCACCGATTCATAATAAACAATCTTATCATCCTTTGGCAGCAAAAAGCTATAGGGAAACGGAACGTTTTCAAAGTCCTGCAAATCTGCGGCAGGATTTACATAAATTTTCCCGTTGGCCCTGTAAATCAGTCCTCTGATTCTCTCAAAAGAACCTGCCCCGGAAACAAACGTATCAACAAACTCTTTAAAAACCTCTTCTCCTTCGCCTACAATGATATAATCTACATATTTGTGCCTTCTTAAAAACTCTATGGAATCATAGCTGACTTCAGGGCCTCCCATCAATATCTTGATATCCGGCCTGGCCTTTTTAATATTCTCAGCCAAATATACAATCCTTGCAATGTTCCAAATGTAGCAGGAAAAACATATTACACTATAACCCCCTCTAATAATCTCCGTATATATATAGTCGTCATCATTATTGATAGTAAATTCTCTTATATCAATGGCTCGCCTGTTTTCAACAGCAGACATATACAAATATTTTAGAGCGAGATTTGAATGAATATATTTAGCATTTAATGTTGTAAGCAGTATTTTCATACAAATTTCCCCTACTTATCATTTATTTAAATTATAGTGCTCTGAATCGTTCATCCTTTATAAGGTTTGTGTTTTCCATGGCCCTTTTAAGCTGATTCATCATTTTTTCTTTATCTTGCGGTAAATCGCCCTTTAACGAAACATAGTTAGAAGCGTGATTGCTTCTGAAAACGCACTTTTTAGTAACATGGATGTTTTTCAGCATCAATGCGGTTTCTCCGAGAACCTCTTCCGCAGTCAGCACTTTAAAGCGGCCGTCCCTTATCTCTTGATAAATAGGTGCTGCTGAATCCACCATTAAGGTCAGCAGACCCACATAGGAAGGCTGCATTTCCGAAATCATACTTGCCGTATCCACAGCATGTTCTATCATATATTCGGTTCCCCCAAGCCCGGAAATAAAGGTCACCGAAGCACGAATCCCCGCCGCCTCTATTTTCTTGACGGCCTCAATAAGCTGCTCTCTTGTAACCCCTTTATTGACCGCCTCCAGCACTTTTTGGCTTCCGGATTCCGCACCTATATAGATAATGCCGATTCCATTATTCCGAAGCTGTACAAGCTCATCATGGCTTTTCGTAAGCACATCCTGAGGAGTTCCGTAAACACCCACCCTCTGACATTCAGGGAAAAGCCTTCTTATACGTTCTAATATGACAAGAAGTTTATTGTTGGATAAGCATAAAGCATCCCCGTCCGCCAAAAAAATCTTTTCCACATGCCGATAATATTTTCTGGCAGTTTCTAAGTCTTCTAATACTTCCTGTACCTCTCTCACTCTGAATTTTTTATCTTTGAACATGCTGCAGAATGTACATTTATTATGGGTACAGCCGATAGTCACCTGAACTATCAGGCTGTACGCTTCACTAGGGGGTCTGAATATATTACCTTCGTACCTCATAAAACCTCCTTTATTTTCATTATCTACATCTTTTCAGGAGCTTTTATTCCTAATAGATATAGACCATTCTTGATGGTATTTTTAGCTGCAATTACAAGGGCTAATTTAGCCAGCTTTTCCGCTTCGTCGTCAACCAGTATATATTCATCGTGGTAGAATCGATTGAAGCTCTGAGCAATATCTACAATATGTCTTGTAACCACCGACGGTTCATACTTATCACCGGCTTCTATAATCACCTGAGGGAATTGGTAGATCAGCTTAGCTAAATCATATGCGCTGTCTGAAAGGACATGAGACATATCCAATGCGGATACCCTCTTTGCTTTTTCAACTGATTCTGCATCGGCCTTTCGCAGTACGCTTGCCGCTCTTGCGTGAGTATACTGAACGTAAGGACCGGTTTCTCCTTCAAAATTAAGAACCTTATCCCATGAGAATACATAGTCTTTAATTCGATTATTAGATAATTCCTGGAACATTACCGCACCGATACCTACCATTTTGGCGGTCTCATCGATGTTATCCGTTGCTACATTCTTCTCCTTTATAATTTCCTTTGTCTGCTCAACTGCACGACTCAATACATCTTCCAGGAATACCACTCTTCCGTGTCTGGTGGACATAGTTCCTTCTTCCAGGCTAACCAGGCCAAACGGGATGTGCACACAGTCTTTAGCCCATTCGCAGCCCATTAGTTCAACAATCTTAAACCACTGCTGAAAATGGAGATTCTGCTGTGATGCTACGATATAAAGGTTTTTATAAAAATTGTAATGTTCTTTTCTGTATACTGCCGCTGCAATATCTCTGGTAATATATAGAGTTGAACCATCTTTTTTCGTGATAAGGGCAGGAGACATTCCATATTGCTCCAAATCAACAATTTGGGCTCCTTCCGATTCCACAAGCAACTTCTCATCCTTCAGCCAGCCAACGATTCTTCCCATTTTATCGGAATAGAAACTTTCTCCCGCATAAGAGTCAAAAGAAATACCCAGCATATCGTAAACACGATTAAATTCCTTTAAGCTCTCATCTCGGAACCACTGCCAAAGCTCAACCTCTTCCGGCGCTCCATTTTCCAGTTTGGTAAACACTGCTCTTGCCTCGTCATCCAGACTGGGATCCGTTTCAACCTCTACATGAAATTTTGTGTAATATTCCAGCAGGGTCTTAATCGGTGCATTGATAACGTCCTCTTTATTTCCCCATTTTCTATAAGCAACAATCATCTTGCCGAACTGAGTTCCGTAGTCCCCCAAGTGATTGATTCTAACCGTTTCATATCCCAGGAAATCATAAATTTTATAAATAGAGTTACCGATAACAGTACTTCTGATATGTCCAATATGAAATGGCTTTGCAATATTAGGCGAAGAGTATTCCACAATAACGGTTTTATCTTTTCCAACCGTATTTCTGCCGTAGTTATCAGCTTCTGCAACTGCCTCTTTAACAACTTCCTCCATGAAGCCTTTTCTTGACAAAAACATGTTAACATAAGCATTTACATTTTCAACCTTTTCAAAAGCTTCATTTCCTGCAATCTTTTCCGCGATATCCTTTGCAATTAAAGGCGGTGCTTTTCTCAGCGCTTTAGCCAGTTTAAAACAAGGGAACGCATAATCTCCCATCTTTGTGTCCGTAGGAACTTCTACCATGGACATTACTTCTTCAAGAGTAAGCCCTTCTACTGATTCGCAGATAATTTCTGCAATTTTTTTCTTATAATTTATCATACTTTAATCCTCCAGATTTATTTCCAATTCACTTATTACCTTAATGCCTTTTTCTTTTAAATAGGAGGCTAAAAAACCATCGCCTGCTATTTCCTTTCGTGAAAATGTTCCGTCGTAAATCGTTCCGCTGCCGCAAGAAGGGCTTTTAGCTTTTAAAATAGCTCCTTCAATTTCTTCTCCCAGCTCCTGGGCTTTCCGGACAGCATCTTCCCATACTCTTCGGCATCCAATCTGAAAAGCATCTGTTACATCCAGTCCTTCACAGTTTACGGCCCTGCCGTCTTTAATTTCCACAGGAGGCCTGGGCGATTTCAATCCTCCCGCCATCTCAGGACATACCGAAATATAATTATGCTTTTCAGCAAACTCAATCACCCATCCGGTAAAATTATTTCCTCCATTATATTTACAATTCTGCCCTAATAAGCATCCGCTTATAATATACATCTCTTGATTCCTTTACTTAATGTTTCCGATCCATTACTTCAGCTTTACCACAGTAACCCCGTCACCGCCTTCATTAAAAGCACCTTTTCTAAAGCTTTCCACATGTTTATTTTTTTTAAACATATCCTGAAGACCACTTCGAAGAATCCCTTCACCTCTGCCGTGAATGACCGTTACTTCTTTCAGTCCTGCCATATAAGCATCATCCAAGTACTTATCTACATCCATTAATGCATCCTCCAGGTTCTTCCCCCGTACATTAATAGATAATGAGATATTCTGCGCTTTGGATTGATATAAATTCCCATATCTTGTTTTAGCTGCCGTATTTTTTTTCTTTGCTGTACCGTCATTAATCAGCATTAAATTTTTAACGTTTGCATTAACTTTAAGGGGACCAACCTGAACGAGCATGTCTCCCTTGTCATCCGGCAGGGAAAGGATTTCTCCATTTTGTCCCAGAGTCAGAACCTTTACTCGATCTCCTACTTTCAGTTGATCAATGCTGACCGGATTGTAGTTCTCCGGCACTTGAATGGTTTCTCGATACTTTAAATCCGCGTCCTTTATTCGCCGCTTGCTTTCAGCAAGCCGGACGTGTCTTTCCGCCATGGAATCCATTTTATCAATATCCTTAAGCTGTCTTTGAGTTTCTTCGGTAACATGCTTGGCTTCTTTTAGAATTTCCCTTGCTTCTTCTTTAGCCTTAGTTAATATCTTTTCTTTTTGCTCTTCCAGCTTTTTAAGCTTTTTATCTAATTCTTCCTTTTGCCGCTTCATTGCCAGATTCAAAAAAATAGCTTCATCTCTTTCGGCTTCAGCTAATTTTTTATCCTCTTCAATGGAACTGATGACATTTTCAAATTCAATGTCTCCCTTATCCAGCAAAGCTCTTGCCTTTTCAATTATTTGATTGGGCAATCCGAGCTTTTCCGATATTTCAAAAGCATTGGACTTTCCCGGGATGCCTATGGTCAGTTTATAGGTAGGGCTTAAGGTCTCAACATTAAATTCCATCGAGGCATTCTGAACCCCGTTCGTTTCAATTGCATATTTTTTAAGCTCTGTATAATGGGTAGTTGCAATGGTGTGAGAGCCTTTTTTATATAGATCTTCCAACACTGCAATCGCAAGAGCCGCTCCTTCTGTAGGATCCGTCCCCGCACCCAGTTCGTCTAAAAGCACCAGAGTACTATTGTCTGCACTGGAAACAATATCTACAATATTATTCATATGAGAAGAAAAGGTGCTCAAGCTTTGTTCTATGCTCTGTTCGTCTCCTATATCCGCATAAATTTTCTTAAAGATCGGCATCACCGTACCGGAGCCTGCCGGTATGTGGAGTCCGCTTTGAACCATCATAGCAAGGAGCCCTACAGTCTTTAAGGTAACTGTTTTCCCCCCTGTATTAGGGCCCGTTATGACCAAGGTATCATAGTTTTTTCCAAGGGCCACATTGATAGGAACAACCTTCTTCACATCGAGAAGGGGATGCCTGCCGTTTTTAATATCCAGAAGTCCTTCTTCACTGATCGTCACATCCGTTCCCTTATATTGGACACTTAGTTTTCCTTTTGCAAATATATAATCCAGTTTTACTAAAATTTCTTGATTGTTTAACAATTCATGATAGTGCTCCGCTACATTGCCGGACAATTCTGCCAGGATTCGATTTATTTCCTTTTTTTCTGCCAGCTCTAATTCTCTCAGCTCATTGTTTAAATTGACAATAGCTTGGGGTTCTATAAATAGGGTAGCCCCTGTAGCTGATTGGTCATGGACAATGCCAGGAAATTTTCCCTTGTGTTCTTGTTTGACTGGGATGACATATCTTCCCTGCCGCATGGTTACAAGAGCATCCTGCAACAGTATTTTACTCTCCGAAGAGCTTAATATATGATTTAGTTTTGCCTTTACAGCTTCATTTTGTCTTGTTATACTCCTGCGTATCTGCTTTAATTCAGGACTCGCATTATCAGACATCTCATCTTCAGAAAGGATGCATCTGTCAATGTTATCCTCTAAGTTTTTTTGAAGAGAAATCAATTCTGACATTTCATGAATAATCGGGAGTCTTGGTAAATCAGCTTTTAAAAAGCTAACCACATTTCTCGCCACATGCAGATTGTAGAGAACCTCCAGTAACTGCTTCATCGTCAAAGTTCCGCCCTTTCTTGCCAGATGCAGGCTGTTTTCAACATCATAAAAGCTTCCCAGAGGCAATGCTCCTTTATGCACAATAACGGAAACCGCTTCCGAGGTTTCCGCTAATAGTTCTTCAATTAAGTACACGTCAACCAAAGGCTTAAGCTCTGAAATGATTTTTTTAGTCATTTCAGAGGCAGCCTCCGCTTTCAGTCTCTCAATTATTTTATTATATTCAAGTACTCTATATGTCTTCTCATTCATCGGTATTTATTCCATCTTCTTTTTATAGCGATCGAGTTCTCCCTTTAACTGAATGTTTTCCATCTGAATATCAAAGAAACTACTTTCTAAATCTTTGTATTTTGCTTCCAATTCATTTACCATATCACTTGAAGATTCCATGATCTGGCCTTCTATTCTGGCTGAATCTTCTTTTAGTTTCTTTATCTCAGTGTCCTTTTCTTCTAGCAGCTTCTGCAAATCTGCCAATTGAGTTTCAAAGCTGTCCTTTAGCTGCTCTTTTTGGCTGCTTAGCTCTTTGATTTCTTCCTGCTGCTGAATATGGCTTTTCTTGGCTTCTTCCCAGAGCTGAACATAGTGCTCCGTATTTTTTTCAGCCTGAGCATTAGTTACTTCTAAATGTTGAAACCTTTCTATAGCACTGAAATAATCATCTGCTATATTCACTGCAGAAAGTACCGCTATTGAGGATACCGGACCGGAATTTAATGCTTGGGAGATTTCCTTCATCTTAACGTCAACATAATCGGCCACCTTCATAATATGTTCTCTGGACTTAGTTCCAATAATAGTATATTCCTGACCGAAAATCTTTACGGTTACTTTGTTATTCTCCATTTTTGTTCCCCCTTGCAACTAAAATTACATTTCTCTCAGAACAGCATCCAGTTCACTCTTCAGTGCTTCTAAGACTCTGTTATGAACCTTTGCAACATCATCCTCCGTTAAAGTCATCTCTTCTGAACGGTAGGTCAGATTAAACGCCGCACTCTTTTTACCCTCTGCGATCTGTTTACCTCTATACACATCAAAAAGTTCAACCTTCTCTAATATTTTTCCGCCGTTTGCCTTGATTATTTCTCTGATTTTTCCTACTGGAACCGCTTCATCTACCAAGAGGGCAATATCTCTTGCCGTAGACGGATACTTCGGCAAAGGCTTATAGATCACTTCTCTGTTTGCCTTGCTCAAAACATTATCAAAGAATAATTCACAAACATAGCAACGCGCTGCAATTCCATATTTTTCTGTCACTTCAGGATGAACTTCTCCCATAATTCCCAGTTCCATATCATCCAATACGATTCTTGCACATCTGCCCGGGTGGTATACACCATACTCGCTCTCGCTCTCAAATGTTATATCTGTTATTCCAAGTACATTTAAAAGCTCCACAACCATTCCTTTTAAAGTAAAGAAGGATTCTTCCTTACCATAAATACCAATGCACATGGAATCCGATTCCTCTGGCAGCTGGCTTGGATCTGCTGTATTAGCCATAAATGTATTTCCTATTTCAAACGCTTTTACTGCATCTATATTTCTCCTATAATTAATACCTAATACCTCCATCATGTTCGGAGTTAAAATAGTACGCATTACAGAAGTCTCTTCTCCTAAAGGATTAATTAATTTTACAAAGCTTCTTTCCCAAGCGTCTTCATCTATTCTCACATTGTCCACACTCTTCGGACTGCAGAAGGAGTAGGTTTGAATTTCATTGGCACCAAGACCGCACATGGTATCTCTGGCTAAGTCCTTCAAGGTTCTGCTCTCCGATTTACGTGCTTCTGTGCTGCTCTTCGGCAAAGTCACCGGAAGCCTGTCATAGCCGTAAATTCTGGCTATTTCTTCAATATAGTCTTCTTCTATCTCCAGATCCTGACGAATAGTCGGCGGTGTAACGGATAAGACATTGCCTTCACCGGAAACTTTCATTTCCAATCCTTCAAGAATTTCTGTCATATCTTCTCTGGTCAGCTGAATGCCTAAAACCTTATTAATCCTGTCAACTCTCACATCTAAGGTTTTCGCTGTTTCCTCTGAAGGATATACGTCAACCGAACCTGTACAAACAGTTCCTGCTCCAAGGATTTCGATTAACCTGCACACTCTGTCAGCAGCATCTTCACAGAGATTTGGATCAATGCCCTTTTCAAACCTGGAAGAAGCCTCTGTACGAAGTGCCAGCTTCTTAGAGGTTGCTCTTATGCTGTCTCCAGTGAAGTTAGCTGATTCCACAACAATGGTTGTTGTATCCGGTTCTATCTCCGAATTCATGCCTCCCATAACACCGGCAATGGCAACTCCTTTTTTTCCATCCTTTATTAGGAGCATATCCTTTGTCAGCTTTCTTTCTGTTCCGTCAAGGGTAGTAAACAGTTCTCCTTCTTCCGCTGTGTCCACCACAATCTTATTTTCTTCAATCCTTCTGATGTCAAAGGCATGTAAAGGCTGACCATACTCAAGCATTACAAAGTTAGTTATATCAACAATATTGTTTATCGGTCTCATACCTGCGGCAATCAGCTTCTTTTGAAGCCACCACGGAGATTGCTCAATTTTTACGTCAGTTACAATTCGTGCTACATATCTTTTGCAAAGCTCCGGCTTTTTAATTTCAACGCTGATATGCTCTGCGGCATTTCCTTGCTCGTTAACACAAGCTGTGTCCGGATAACGAAGCTCCGTTTTAAAGGTAGCTGCCGCTTCTCGGGCCATCCCGATCATGGAGAGACAGTCCGGTCTGTTTGGAGTAATTTCAAAGTCCACTACAGCCATTTTCAGCTCCAATGCCTCAGCAATGTCCTGCCCTATGGTATAATCTTCTCCGAGAATCCAGATACCGTCTTTATGGGCTACCGGGATCACTTTATCTTCAAATCCCAGTTCTGAAGCAGAACAAAGCATTCCAAAGGATTCCACTCCCCGAAGCTTGCCTTTCTTAATCTTAGATCCGCCTTCCTGCTTAGGCTGGCCGTGAAGAGGCCCCGGTATGGTGCTTCCGTGAAGAGCTACCGGAACGCAAGCTCCTTCAAATACATTGGATGCTCCGGTAACTATCTGAACCGGTGCTTCCTGACCTACTTCCAGCTGGCAGACAACAAGCTTATCTGCATCTGGATGTTTGTCAATTTTTAATATCTTACCTACAACTACTTTATCAATATTTTCTCCGAAATATTCAACAGTCTCAAGATTTGAGCCTGACATAATCATTCTGTCGCAAAATTCATTTACGCTCACATTTATATTTGTATAATCTTTTAGCCACTCTACTGGAACTAACATCTATGGCACCTCCTATTTGAACTGATTGATGAATCTCATGTCATTTTCATAGAAATTTCTGATATCATCAACTCCGTATTTAAGCATTGCAATTCTTTCTACACCCATGCCAAAAGCAAATCCCGTATACGTCTCCGTATCGATTTTTCCTACTCGCAGTACATTTGGATGCACCATTCCACAGCCCAGAATTTCTATCCAGCCGCTGCCTTTGCAGACGTTACAGCCTTTGCCGCCGCATTTAAAGCATGAAACATCCATTTCTGCACTAGGCTCTGTAAAAGGAAAATGGTGCGGTCTGAATTTTGTTCTGACTTCTGTTCCAAACAATTGCTTTGCGAAACTGTCCAACGTGCCTTTTAAGTCCGCCATAGTTATTCCCTCATCCACTACAAGACCTTCCACCTGATGAAACATTGGGGAATGAGTCGCATCAGGAGTATCGCATCGGAAACATCTGCCCGGTGATATCACCTTAATGGGAGGCCTCTGCTTCAGAAGGGTTCTTACC
>DKLE01000134.1:0-1397 GCA_002455605.1 Firmicutes bacterium UBA6648 | reverse complement strand
AATATAGAAAGTATCCGAAAAATCTCTGGACGGATGATTCGGCCCCGCATTTAATGCATCAAAGTTATTAAACACAGTCTCAACTTCAGGGCCTTCTGCAATGGAAAAGCCCATAGACATAAATACCCGTGAAATCTCCTCAATGGTAATGGTTAAAGGATGCTTAACCCCCAGGTTAAATTTAATCCCAGGCTCAGTTACATCAATGGCTTCCAGTCTGAATTTTTCCTGTCTTGCTGCTTCTTTTACCATAGCAAATTTTTCTTCCAGCAAGGCCTCGATCTCTGCTCTCACGCTGTTTGCAGCTGCTCCCAGAGCTTTTCTCTCTTCCGGAGCCAGCTTTCCCATGGATTTAAGAATGTCAGTCAATTCACCCTTCTTACCAAGAATTTTAACTCTTATCTCTTCCGTTTCAACTTGTGAGGAAGCTTTTTTTATCTGCTCTTTTGCTTCCTGCAAAATCCTACTTAATTGAGTCTGCATTTTATAATCCTCTCTATATCTTATTTTTAAATAATATCACCTATCTATATTCAACTCAGTGTCTCATGGCTTCATACATAAGTATAGCAGCCGCCACCGAAGCGTTTAACGATTCTATTGAGCCGGACATAGGAATCTTTATCACTTCATCCGACAAGCTTTTAAAGGTTTCACATATACCATTGCCTTCGTTACCTATGACCAAGGCTATATTTTTCTTTAAATCGGCCTCATAGTAATATTTATCTGTTTCAAATCCTGTACTTACAATGCGTTTACCATTTTTTTTCAGAATTTGTATAGCATGCTCCGCCGAATCTGCAACCAGAAAAGGCATCCGAAAAAGAGAGCCGGTACAAGCTCTGACAACCTTGGGAGAGAAGATATCTACGGTGCCTTTTAGCACCATGATTCCGTCATATCCCGCAGCATCCGCAGTTCTTATGATCGTTCCCACATTGCCCGGATCTTGAAGCCTGTCCAGCACCAAAATATTACCGTTTCTACTCTTTGGGTGATTAAAAAACATTTCTTCTGTAAAAAAACATTTTTCCACTATTCCTAAAATCCCCTGAGAATTTTGTGTTTGAGACAATTTTTCAAATAAATTTTTCTCAAGGCTCCATATTTTCTCTGTCTTTGTTGCCCGGGTTTTTTCGTCAAATTTTTCACAAATCTGCTTAATCTCTAAATTCCAGGTCTGGCCTTGTTCCACAAGAATAAATTCCGGCAGAACATTATTTTTTAAGGCCTCTTCTATAAGGTTGGGGCCTTCTATCATATATTTGCTCAGCTTGTCTCTATATTTTCTTCTTTGCAGCTGAATACACATTTTAAAAGTTTTATTATCACTAGACGTAATTTTTTTCATAATACCCCAAAACTGTCAATTATTATTTGCTCATTATTAAAGA
>DKLE01000133.1:19479-23922 GCA_002455605.1 Firmicutes bacterium UBA6648 | reverse complement strand
TGCTCTAATTGCTGCATCTCAGGTTGTGAAAACCAACCAGAGCTATAATATTTATGATTTTTCTGCCTCAGCTAAAACACCAGTATATGCCGATGGAAACGGAAGTGAAGAAAGTACCCCGGCTGAACCTATCGGAGAAAAAGATATTACTGTTAAACTAACGCTGAAGGCAGATTCGGGAACCTGGATCCCCAAAACCGTTGTAACATTGAAATCTGGGGCCACAGTATATCATGCTTTTACGAAGGTGTTGGATGAAAAAGGCTACCGATATACTGGTGCCAGCAAGGGGTATGTAAAATCTGTAACAAATCCTTCAGGCGTTACATTATCAGAATTTGATAAAGGAAAAAACTCCGGCTGGCTCTATAAAGTAAATAGTACCGTGCCTAATGTGGGATTAACAGAATACACGCTGGCAGATGGTGACAATATTATCTGGTATTATACTTCCGATTGGACAAAAGATCCGGATGCAGTAGCAGCAGCAGGAGGCAGTATAGCAGTAGAAGCCTTGATCGAACAAACAAAGGAAAATGCAGTAGGTAAGACTGAAATAACAGCTGTTACCGATACCAATGGGAAAGCTGTTGCGGCAGTCGACAGCAAAGAAATTGACAAAGTACTGGAAGCGTTGACAAAATCAGCAAAAGATAACAATACTGCAAAGGAAGTACAAATTATCGTTAAAACGGATAAGGAAGCTGAAGAAGTGATAACAAAGTTAAATAAAAGTTCCCTTATTCAATTAAAAGAAAAAGTAGATATTGTAAGAATACAGACGCCTGCTGCTGAGATCTGTTTAAATAAAAAAATTCTTGAACAAATCTCAGAAAGTTTAAAGGGAGATGTAGAATTCTCTATAAAAAAAGTGAACTTATTCAATAGAAGTTCTTTGCCAGAAGAGCAAAAAAATCAAATTCAGGAGAAGATAGGCGGCAGAACCGTTTTGGATTTTTCACTTGTATCGGGCGGAACAAATTTTACAAATTTTAATGATAAAATACAGATTACAGTACCATATTCCGCAGAGGCAGGCGAAGATATAAACAGTCTTATCATTTATTATATAGATGAAAACAGAACGATGAAATTAATTAAAGATTCTTGTTATAATCCACAAGAAAAAACCATGAACTTTGAAGTACAACATTTTTCTCACTATGCTATCGGGTATAATCCGGTGTTGTTCAACGATACCTTGAAGCATTGGGCAAAAGAGCAGATTGTATATCTGGCGGCAAGAGACGTGGTGAAAGGCATTAATAATGAGAAATTTGCTCCTAATAATAATGTAACAAGAGCAGAGTTTGTGCAGATCCTGGCAAATTTATCTGGTGCTGACCTAAGTAAGTATAACGGTTGCTCCTTTAATGATGTCAACAAACAAGCTTGGTTTGCAAAATCAGCGGCCTGGGCACAAGAAACAGGTCTGGTTACTGGTACTTTGCGTAAAGATGGCAGGGTATACTTTAATCCTAATGACTGTATAACCAGACAAGATATGTCGGTACTGCTGTCCAGATTTATGTCTACAATAGAAGAAAAAAAGCTTGAGGATGTGAATAAAACAATTAAATTTTCTGATCAAGATCAGATTGCAGGCTATGCGTTATCAGCAGTGTGCGAGTTGCAGAAGGCCGGAATCATCAATGGCAAGACCAATAACAATTTTGCACCAAAGGAAAGTGCAACAAGAGCAGAATGTTCAAAAATGATATCGGTGTTAATGCAAGATTATTTTTAGTCAAATAAAAGTTAAATAAAATAAGTTTAAGGAAAACTAACCGAAATCGGCAAGTTACAGCTTATGTCTATACTTGTCGATTTCTTTTATTATAAATACAAAAAAACATATTGACTTATAACTATATATATGGTATAAATTATAGTTGTGGTTATGAATTGTCGGCAATAATTACAACGATTTAGTTTAAAGAATGTGAAATCTGTGACAAGTTTGTTGCAGTTTTTTATAAAAAGTTAGTGAAAGGGAGGTGGAAGTTGTGATAAAAATAAAATATAGTTTTTTATTGAATAGAGTAGATATACCGCAGGCAGCTTCCCAAGGAAGTCCTGAAGGGGAAGGATTTAACTAACTTTGCCAGAATTTTAATTGAAAAATAACAAAAAATAAATTATATCAAATAAATTAATAAAATTTGGAGGAGATTACAATGGGGATTTTAAAGGATTATTATAGAGACGTTTGCAAGAAAAGACAGGAAGAGCTGTTAGCACTGTATTCAGAAAACCGTGATACCAGCTATAGATGGCAGGACATCGTGGAACAGACAAACAAAACAAACGATCAAGATGCCAGATAAGTAGTTTTTTATTAATTGTGTAAGGAGCAGCGCTGTATAGCGGTGCTGCTCTCTTACATAATTTTGAAAATGACTTGAAATTATCATTCTTATATGGTATACTTAATAAAATTAATTATATTACTTCCATGTTTCGGCTGTACGATAAGTAGAGTACGACTAAGAGGGAATCTGGTGAAAATCCAGAGCGGACCCGCCACTGTAAGTGAGGAGTTCCTTTAATCTATTTTATCTAATCAAAGATAAATAGCCACTGAACGCTGTTTGGGAAGGCTTAAAGGAATGTTGAGACACGAGTCAGGAGACCTGCATGAGAAGCATACCAATCCACGGGAAATATGGATAGTTGGTAAGAATATTTTAGTGTAACAGTAAAACGGACTGCGACTTTTTGTCGCAGTTTTTTTATTATAATCAAGGAGGTGGAAGCTGTGAATGGTAAGAGATATAGTTTTGCTTGTGTAAGAATTGACATACCACAGGCAACTTCCCAGGGAAGTGCCAAAGGCGAGGGATTTAATTAACTGCTGAATTTTGGAGAACATTCAATCTTTGTTTAAAATTCAGGAGGTATAACATGAAATGGTTAAAAAAATATTATGAGGATGTATGCAGAAAAAGACAGCAGGAATTAAAGAAATTTTGGCTGGAAGAGAGAAAAGCCAGTTATCGTTGGCAGGATATTGTAAAAGAGGCATTGGAGATTAATAAAAGGATGTAGCAGCTGAGCTGCTGGATCTTGAAACTTGGAGGATTACAGATGGATATCTTTGAAAATAAAATCTTTAAAAAAGAAAATGAACATTTATATTTTGACAGCAGAGATTTAACAAAATTAGCAGAAGAACATGGAACACCATTATACATTTTTTCAGAAAGAGAGATCCGAAAAAACGTAAATGAAGTAATGGCTACTTTTAGAACTTTTTATGAAAAGACAAGTATACATTATGCTGCTCAGTGTGAATCCACTCTGGCAAACCTCCAAGTTATAAGAGATGCCGGATGTAATTTAGAGGTAAATTCCGGAGGCGAATTATATAAAGGGCTGCAAGCGGGATTTGAAGGCAATCAGATTATATTTAACGGAGCGTGCAAAACAAAGGACGAAATTGAGTTAGCTATAAGAAGTGGAGTAAAATCTATAAATATTGATTCCATTTATGAATTAACAAGAATAGTTCAAATTTCACAAGCATTAAAAACTCCGGTGAATATTGCCTTAATGATCGTTCCGGAAATTACATATGACAACTATGATCGCAATGAAATTTTAGGTAAGGAGGCTGAATATGGAATAACTTTTGAACAGCTTAGGACAGCCATCCGTATGTCTCAAAGAAATAAAAGATATGTGAAGCTGAGAGGATATCACTTCAATATTGAAAGTAAAAATTTTAGACCGGATTTAGTTCGCAGAGCATTTTGCACCATGCTGGAAACTGCAGTAAAAATGCATCAATTAACAGGGTTCGCTCCTCAAAGCTTAAATATAGGGGGTGGAGTTTCAAGCGATAATTTAGTACCTATTGCGGAAGCGGTGTCGGAAGAATTGACCGTTGACAACATAGAAGCTTGGGCAGGCAAAGAGTATAGAAATTTTTTTAAAAACATAGAACTGATTGTGGAGCCGGGAAGAAAAATAACCGCTTCAGCAGGTATTCTCCTAACTCGTATTGTTAATGAAAAATACAGAAAAAATTTAAATGAAAACTGGTTGGTTCTCGATGCAGGACTAAATACGGGACTAGAAATAGAGAAAAAATCTGCTCATTATCAGCTTTTATGTGCCAATAAAATTTTGGAAAAACACATCATGCCTTATAAAGTCAGCGGATTGTCCTATGAATCCTCTGATTATCTTCGATTTCCCAATAGCTTAACGGCGGGAGATTTGATTGCTATAATAAATGCAGGAGCATACAGCACGGTAAATATGTCTAACTTTAATGGCAGACCTAGGCCGGGAGTGGTAATGATTAAGAAAAATGGAACGGTAAAACAGGTAAAGAGACCGCAAAGCTATGAGGATTTAATAGATGGAGAAGAACCCTTCAATGAAAAGTTAAATTTATGTATTATATAAGTAAATTTAATTCTAAAAAAATAAAAAAAT
>DKLE01000133.1:18488-19312 GCA_002455605.1 Firmicutes bacterium UBA6648 | reverse complement strand
AAAAAAATCGCATAAACAAAAAATCGCATAAAATCCAGGAGTATGTATACTATCTGGATTTTTTTAAATAATTGAAAAAATAATGAAAAAAAATACATAGTTTTGCCACCGATTTTTCTATTGACACATGACTTTATGCATGATATTATATTGAAGATTTAGGCACGAAGGAAAATCTGAAGTGTGGTTTTAAAGGATTTATGGTTATTATAAACTATAAGTTAATAAAAGGAAGGAACAGTACATATGCTAATGACTTTTGAAAAATACATGAGTGAGGAATACGAATTCGCAAAAAGATTTGAAAATCTGGCTGCATACCCTTCAGTTTTTGAACTAATATGTTTATTACCGTTATCTGGAAAATCTACTTTTGCAGAAGTGCCATTTTCATCAGATGATAGTCTTATTTAATCTTCCGTTTCGGAAGATTTTTTTTTTTGCAGGAAAGGAGTTTTAAAATTATGTTAAAAGGCAGAAATTTATTAGAACCAATGGACTTTTCTTTGAGTGAGCTTGAGGAAATATTTGATTTAGCAGATAGAATTATTGAGAAACCTTCTGACTATGTGCATGCATGTGACGGAAAACTGCTGGCCACATTGTTTTATGAGCCCAGCACCAGAACGCGTTTCAGCTTCGAGGCGGCCATGCTTCGCCTTGGCGGCCAGGTAATCGGATTCTCAGAGCCTAACTCCAGTTCGGTTGCAAAAGGTGAAAGTATTGCCGATACCATTAAAACGGTTGCTTGCTATGCGGATCTTGCTGTCATGAGGCATCCGAAGGAGGGAGCTCCGAAAGTGGCGGCACATAGTACCGATATG
>DKLE01000133.1:16103-18371 GCA_002455605.1 Firmicutes bacterium UBA6648 | reverse complement strand
GCATCAGCATCCGACACAGACGCTGACTGATTTGTTGACCATCAGGAGGACTTTAGGCGGTTTTGATAATATAACTGTAGGCTGCTGCGGAGACCTGAAATTTGGCAGAACCGTTCACTCTTTAATCAAAGCGTTGTCCCGATATAAAAATGTGAAATTTGTATTGATATCTCCGGAAGAATTGAGAATTCCAGAATATGTAAGAAAAGAGATTCTTATAAAAAATGGGATAGAGTTTGAAGAAGTAAGAAGCATGCAAGAGGCTTTGCCTAAGCTGGATGTGCTGTACATGACGAGAGTACAAAAAGAGCGGTTCTTTAATGAAGAAGATTATATCCGACTGAAAGACACTTATATCCTGGATAAGCAAAAAATGAAGCTGGCAAAGGAAAACATGATTGTACTTCATCCCCTTCCAAGGGTTAATGAAATTGCTGTTGAGGTGGATGATGACCCAAGAGCGATGTATTTTGAACAGGCAAAGAACGGTATGTTTGTAAGAATGGCTCTTATTATGAGTCTTCTGGGAATTGAAGGTTAGGAGGGATAGGAATGTTAGTAAACAGTATCGAAAAGGGAATTGTAATTGACCATATTACAGCAGGGCTCGGAGCAAAAATTTTAGAGTACCTGGATATCGACTTATCAAATAATACGGTTGCATTTATTATGAATGCGTGCAGCAAGAAGCATGGAAAAAAGGATATTGTTAAAATACAAAATGTGATTGATGTAGATTTGGCTGTTTTGGGATTGATTGAGCCCAATGCTACAGTAAATGTCATAGAAAACGGAGAGATTGTTAGAAAGATTTCATTGCAGATGCCTGAAACAGTAACGAATGTTATCCGATGTAAGAATCCGAGATGCGTAACTTCTGTGGAAGTAAATGCACCCCATATTTTTCACTTGATTGATGGGGATAATCGCGAATATAGATGTGAATACTGTGATGAAATTGTATCCATGAAGGGAGCTTATTAATACATGAGAATTCTGATTAAGAATGGGTTGATTATTGACCCGGATCTGGGATTGGAAACGGTGGGAACTCTTTATATTGAAGATGGAAAAATAGCTTGTATTATAACGGAAAACAGTATATTTGGCACAGTACCGGCATGGGAGAATCTCAATACTCAAGAGAGAGAGGTTATAGAGATAGATGCCGCTGGAAAGTGGGTAGTACCGGGGTTTATAGACCTTCATGTACACTTTCGGGATCCGGGACTGGAATATAAGGAAGATATCTTTACAGGCTGTGAAGCTGCGGCAAGAGGGGGCTTTACCACGGTCTGCTGTATGCCCAACACAAAGCCTGTTATCGATAATTCCCAGATGGTAAGATATATCCATGAGAAGGCTGAAAAAGCCAATGGCGTTAATGTTCTGCCCGTAGGAAGTATTACTAAGAGGCAGGAGGGAGAGGTTTTAGCTGAAATCCGAGAAATGTCTCAGACAGCGACACGTTCCAAAGAGATAACGGGGAAAGGCATCTGTGCCATCAGCGAAGACGGTCGCTCTGTGATGAATTCAAAGCTTATGCTGGAAGGTATCAAAGAGGGAAAAGACAACGGATTAATTGTCTTTTCTCATACGGAAGATGAAAGCTTGGCAGGGACTTCAATCGGAGAAGAGCTGATTGTTGCCAGAGATATTATGCTGGCGAAAGAAGCTGATTGTCCCATACATTTGTGTCACATAAGTACAAAAGGAAGCTTGGAAATTATCCGAAGGGCAAAAGCAGAAGGAATAAGAGTGACGGCCGAAACCGCACCGCATTATTTTGTTTTAAATAAGAGCTGCGTGGGAAATGACGGAAATAAGAAAATGAATCCGCCTCTCAGAAGGGCAGAAGATGTGGAAGCAGTTAAAGTCGCTCTGAAAGATGGTACGCTGGATGCTATCGCTACGGATCATGCTCCCCACAGCAGAGAAGAAAAGGAATGCGGATATGAAAATGCATTAAATGGAGTAGTCGGGCTGGAAACCTCCTTTGCAGTGAGCTATACGGCTCTGGTGAAGGGAGGTATATTGACACCGCTGGAGCTTATTGATAAAATGAGCTGTAAACCAGCTGAAATTTTAGGTGCTGACAGGGGAAGCCTGGCGGCGGATAAAACAGCAGATATTACAATAATAGATGTAGATAAAGAATATGAGATTAATCCGGCAGAATTTCTTTCAAAGGGCAGGAATTCACCCTTTGAAAAGATGAAGGTCTATGGAAAAGTCTTATATACATTAGTAAATGGTAGAATAATTTAT
>DKLE01000133.1:7939-16037 GCA_002455605.1 Firmicutes bacterium UBA6648 | reverse complement strand
ATAAATTTTAGGTCAAGAAATAAAGCGAAGGAAATAGACGGAGGTATGAAATGATAGATTCCTTATTACAAAAGATAGATGCCATGAAAAACCCTACGGTTGTAGGACTGGATCCTACACTTGAAATGATGCCGCCAGCTTTAAAGGCGCAAATGCTTGAAAATTTTGGAAAGACTCCCCAGGCTGTAGGCAAGATGTTTGTTGAGTTCAATAAGGCGATTATAGACTGCATTGCAGATATTGTACCTGCGGTGAAACCTCAGATAGCTATGTATGAAAAATATGGGCTGGCAGGACTGGAAGCTTATCTGGAGACCATCGGGTACGCCAGGGAAAAAGGGCTGATCGTAATTGGTGATATAAAGAGAGGAGATATTTCTTCTACCGCCGCTGCTTATGCTTCACATATCCAAGGGACAGAAATAGAAGGAGAGAAATTTGATTTGTGGAAAGAGGATTGGATTACCATTAATCCATATTTGGGGATAGATGGAATACAACCTTTTATTGATGCATGCAACAATAGGGACAGAGGCATTTTTATACTGGTTAAAACCAGCAATCCCTCCAGCAGCCAGATTCAGGATATTGTAATAAATAACAAAACTATTTATGAGACAGTGGCAGAGCTTGTGGAAGAATGGGGAATGCAATCTATGGGCCATATGGGTTACAGCAGAATCGGCGCGGTAGTGGGAGCAACCCATAAAGAACAAGGTGCCAAATTGAGAAGTATCATGCCTCATACCTTTTTCTTAGTGCCGGGATATGGGGCTCAGGGAGGAACTGGAGCGGATCTAAAGGGCTTCTTTGATAAAGAGGGAAGAGGCTGTATTGTTAATTCCTCGAGGGGAATCATAGCGGCCTATAAAAAGAGTGACAAATATGGTGAAAATGTCGGAGAAGCAGCCAGAGATGCAGCACTTGCCATGAAAGCCGACCTTCAATATTAGGAGTTGTTATGAAAAAAATATTAATGGGAAAAGTTATGTGCAATGATGAAATTGCAAAAAAAATATATAAAATGCAGATAAGCTGCCCTGATATGGGAACTGTCAAGGCAGGACAATTTGTCAATATTTATTTGAATGATAAAAGCCTTTTGCTTCCCCGCCCTATCAGCATTTGTGATGCAGATGATAACAGTATTACAATTGTTTACCGGGTAGTGGGAAAAGGAACAAGCATACTGGCGGAGTATAAATTCAGTGAACCAATTCGAGTGAGTACACCTCTTGGAAATGGATATTTTATTGAAGGAACAGAGTCTGGCGGACGAATTGACGATTATCGAGGAAAGAGAGCTATCCTGGCAGGAGGCGGAATTGGTGTACCTCCTATGGTGCTTCTGGCTAAAAGTTTGAAGGAAAAGGGAGCGGAAGTAATTGCTGCCGTAGGATTTCAAGCAGAGCCTTTTTTAATTGAAGAATTGGAAAAGTATTGTTGGGAAGTCCATATTGCCACGGACAATGGCATAACAGGATTTCACGGAAATGCGGTTCAGATGATAGAAGAAAAGAATCTTACCGCTGATGAATTTTATTCTTGCGGTCCGAAAGTAATGCTCAGAGCATTAAGTGAACTTTGTATGAAAAAGGATATACCCTGTCAGGTTTCCTTAGAAGAACGAATGGGCTGCGGATATGGTGCGTGCGTGGGATGTACTTGCAAGATAAAAGTCCAGACAGAAAGAGGCATGGAAATACAGCAAAAGGGTGTGTGCAAACATGGACCGGTATTTTTCGGAGAGGAGGTCGTATGGGATGAATAATTTGGACTTATCAGTTAATTTTGCAGGTGTGCATTTGAAAAATCCTGTAACAACGGCTTCCGGGACTTTCTCTGCCAGAGAAAGCGGTGAATTCTATGATATTAATAAGCTGGGAGCGGTTATAACAAAAGGAGTTGCCAGTGAACCGTGGTCAGGAAATCCTACCCCTCGAATTGCGGAAGCTTACGGCGGTATGCTGAATGCTGTGGGGCTTCAAAATCCAGGAGTAGAAGAGTTTATTAAGAGTGAGCTTTCCTATTTAAAAAATTTCTCTACACCGGTTATAGCTAATGTGGCCGGAAGGACCATTGAGGAATATTGTTCCGTGGCAGAGCGATTAAATGAAGCGGATGTGGCTATGCTGGAGATCAATATTTCCTGCCCTAATGTTAAAAAAGGCGGTATCGGATTCGGTACGGATCCAAAAATGGCCGGAGAAGTAACGAAAGCGGTCAAAGCAGTCAGCAAAAAGCCCATTATTATTAAGCTGACTCCTAATGTTACGGATATTACTGAAATTGCAAAATCTGTAGAATCAGAGGGGGCTGACGGCATATCTCTGATCAATACTCTTCTCGGTATGAAAATAGATGTACAGAGGAAAAAGCCAATACTGGCAAATACCCTGGGCGGTTTTTCAGGGCCTGCTGTAAAGCCAGTGGCGGTAAGAATGGTTTATCAGGTTAGAAGAGCAGTAAAGCTTCCTATCATTGGTCTGGGTGGTATCATGACAGGAGAGGATGCGGCAGAATTTATTATGGCGGGAGCAGATATTGTTTCCGTAGGAACAGCTGCATTGATTAATCCAACTGCACCCGTAGACATATTGGAAGAATTAAAAATATATATGGAAGAGCAAGGGTTTAAAACCATTGCACAAGTAAGAGATGCCTTTCAAGTCTAAAACAGACGGAAGTAATGAGAAAGATTACTTCCGTCTGTTTTTGATCTATTAATCTTTTGTGCGGAATAATAAATGCCTTAGACTATTGCCGTTAAGAGGAAACAGAGGATACAGATAAGACGTACCCATTATGGTTTTAGTTGCTGCGACAGCTATAAAATCAATTATTGTTGCAGCTGCGGCGCCGATGATGGCACAGATGGATATAGCATTGTCTCCAAATATAGACATGGCCATTGAAGTCCCCCCGGCAAAAGCTCCCAATTGAATTCCTATCAGGATGAAAATACGCATAAATTTAATCGCATAGCCCAGCTCCATACTGGGTTGAGTAAAGCTGGCCAGTGCCACTACTGCCATGCATAGGATGGTTTGAGGAATAAACCATCCGGAAGAAACCGAAAATTGTCCCAATATTAAAGCGCCGATTACGGAAAGTGACATGCCGAGTGAATCCGGAGTATTCAAAGAGGCAAGCTTCAGACCGTCAATAGCAAATTCTAGTAGAATAAACTGCCAGAATAGGGATATGGCGAAGTCCCCCCGGGGAATAAAAAACTTTAAGGCATCATACACTGGCAAATAGTCTTGAGCGAACATTAAATAAAGGGGAGTCAAAAACATAATGCCAATAAAGTTTATGGTTCGAAGTAAACGAAAATAGTTGCCGGTAATGGCAGGGAAATAATAATCATCAACATCCTGCAAGAAATCGAATATGCCCGTAGGCAATAATATAACTGTTGGACTGGTATCTACAATGATCGCAAGCTTACCTTCTGTTATGTGAGCTGCGGCTACGTCCGGCCGCTGAGTATATCGAACCTTTGGAAAAGGGTTTAGCCATCCCATGAAGCTCTTTTGATGAGGATCCTTTACGATGTGTTCCGCTATGGTTTGATCACCGATGGACAACGCATCAATGGAGATGGCATTCAGCTTATCCGATATTTTTTGAACTAATGCTTCGTCCGCCTTCCCTTTCAAGTAGACAAGGCTCACGTCTGTTTTTGTGGAGTTCCCTATAACATGAGGCTTAAAAATCAGTTTGGGATCGCGAATTCTTCGCCTGATTAAAGCAATATTAGTCATAAAAGCTTCTGTGAAACCATCTTTGGCACCCCGTAAGCTTTTCTCTTTGGCAGGCTCTTCTATTCCTCGATTTGGATAAAAACGGGAGTCAATTATAATAACTTCATTCAATCCTTCTATCGCTACAGCTATTAAACCGGAGAAAATACTTTTTAAGGTATTTTCCACCTTAGATTCTGTCACCGCATTTAAAAAAGGTAAATTTATTTGAATGAATTTCATGGAGTCTGTAGTATTATCTCCATTATGCGTATCTATTTGAAGCAGATAGGTCATAACTATAGTCATTTGCTGTGCGTTAACAAGCCCATCAACATAAAACATCGTGGCCTGTTTATTTCCTATGAGAATTTCTCTGGCGAGAATATCAAAGCTTTCACCTATCGGCAGCGCACTTTTTAAAGTATCTGCCCAATAATTCTTTGCCTGCATAAATTTAATCCCTCCTATTTATGAAATAGTATTCCTTTTTTTACAAAAAGAATTCATAAAACAGAGGGATGTTTCATCGTTCATTAATACTTTCGTGAGTTACAATTTCATGGAATATCCGATTGAATTTTTCAATAGGAAAATATCCGATAGAATTAATTTGGTTTGTTATAGAAGAAAGTATAGACACACTGCCATGAGCTATTCCTAAATGACGGCTGATAGGCCCGTACTCAGCAGCTGCATTTTGTAGCTTACTGTAAGTGACAGTTATCGTTCGTTTATCAAATACTCCGGTAGTTATAGAAAGTTTATTTTCATACAATTTCAGTCCTTTTGTTTTGTAAGAAAGAAGACCGCACAGAAGAAAAACTATCAACAAAAGGAGACCTATCCACCATTTATAGAATATATAAAAGCCGGCAAAGAATGCAGTGCCCCATAAACCCCATTTGATTAAAATAGGAATCATTGCGGATTTAGGAGACTTTTCTTCTTCTTGATCCAGTGTAAATTGGGGTACAATTCGCTGAATGATGGATTGTAGAATGTCACCTTTAACCAGAAGACAAAATATTGGTGATTGTTTTTCAGCGGCATCCCCCATACCTACATTAATGATCTCGCCATAATAAAGATCGAATAGTCTGGCTTGAAAAGGCTGTTTAATTACCAAAGCGTTTGTTTTGTCCAATGGCAGGGTGAATTGCTTTCTAGTAAATAATCCATAAGAAACAATCATTTTGTCTCCTTTTTTCTCCAGCTTAAAATTGTGATATAAAAGGAAAGCTGTAATACTTTTATATAAAAAAGGTACTACTGCAATGAGTAGAGGAAAAAGAGCCGATAAGAGAACCTGGTTCACTTCTTTATCCGATGCGAGAAATGTTCCTATGGCGGCGATTACCACTCCGATTGCATAAATTCCGCCTAGAAAAGAAAAGCTCAGTATGCAGTGGCGCAGCACCTCTTTAAAAGTGAAGCTGATAATCAGCTCTGGATTATCTGGCTGGTGAACGGTATTTAGTTGAATGGCGTTCCTTGGAATAGGAGCCGTGGACAAGTGTTCCTTGGAACTCTGATTATCCAGATAGGATAATATAAAATCCCTGAAGGCAAACGCAGTCTTGTCAGCAAATACCAAACTGAAATCCGTTTTATTGGCCGTGGCTGAGGAGTTTATATCCAGCTGAAGAGTATAAACATCAAAAATTTTTTCAAATAAATTTTGCTGTAAGTTCACAGTTGAGATGCTGGACAGCTTGACGGTTGTTTTACTTTGAGAAAGCTGATTGCGTTCCAGCACAAAAGTATCCCCCTCAATGTAAATTTTAGTTTTCCACCATCTTAACAAATTAAAAATAAAAACTATCAGGATGATTGCAAAAATTACTGCCAGTCCTATCATTACAGAAAAGGAAGGAAGCGACTGCATGCGTATATCCTTTAAAGCATCAATAATAGAAAAAAGAAACATGGCAATTACATACCAGATTGCCTTAAACGTGTTCATGATTACAGATAGGAAGTGACTTCTGACTTTAGGCATTTTCTTCACTCCTTTGTGCTTTTACGATAGAGCCGATTCGGATTCCCAGATTCTCTGCTATTTCTTCCGCAATATGATTTTCTAGGAAACGAACGGTAACATTACCCCCCGCGGTAGTTGCCACTACCTTGCTGAGACCGTAAATACGGTCAATAGGTCCTCTTTCGATTGCTATTTGATGAATACGTTCAACAGGGGCAATTGTTTTTGTAATGAACCAAAGACCCTCTATGACTATCAGTTTTTCTTCATCAATACAATATTGATAGCGCTTATATCGAATCATTGGTACCAATACAATATCTAATATGCTGAGGAACAAAATTGCAATCAATAGGATGTCCGCCCAATAAGGAAGTAATATATTTGTAAAATAGCAAAACATACGGATAATCCCTAGGATTAAAAGGAAAATCCCCATACCTATAGCTGAAGAAAGCCTCATACAGCTTTTTGCTTTTTTGTTTAAATTTTTGTACTCTAATTCCATTTATTTCCCTCTTTTTATAAAAGTTTAGCTAAAATATGCCTTAGACAGTATATCATATCTTCTTGTTTAAAAAAACATTTTAAAAGAATGAGATAAATAGTGCGTAAAATGTAATAGTGCTTAATCCAATCGCATATGAAAGTAGTATAGGTACTATTTAAAAAAATAAGGAGGTAATCATTTATAGAATGGAAAATTGTTTGACTATTGGTATGACTGCACCTGCTTTTACTGCAAATTCTACATTCGGACCCCTTTCATTATCGGACTACAGAGGACAGTGGCTGGTTTTTTTCAGCCATCCCGGAGATTTTACACCAGTCTGCACATCCGAATTTTTAGCATTCGCACAGGTATATGATCAATTTCAAGAGATAAACACAGATCTTTTAGGGTTAAGCATAGACAGCAATCCGTCCCACTTAGCTTGGGTAAATTCCATTTATGAGGTTTCCGGCGTCGAAATCCCTTTCCCAATCGTCGAAGATCGAATCGGAGAAATTGCCCGTATGTACGGAATGATTGCACCGGACGTAAGTAATACGACAACTGTTAGAAGCGTATTTATTATTGATCCGGAGCAGAAGATAAGGGCAATACTGGCCTATCCGATGACAAACGGCAGAAGTATACCGGAAATCTATCGATTAGTCGTAGCTTTGCAGACCACAGATGCAGAACATGTGATAACTCCTGCAAATTGGAAACCGGGAAATCCGGTCTTAGTACCGCCTCCTAACACTTACGAAGGATTAGTGGCTAGACGAACGGATGCGGAAGCTTTGGGGCTGATTTGCAATGACTGGTATTGGTGTTATAAACAACCAAGCAGTATTTGAAATAGGAACGATAAAAAGTCAGAAGGTACTTGTATAAAGCTGCCTTCTGACTTTTTTTTGGTCATCCCCTCAATTTAGCATTTCTTTAATTTTTCTGCATCATAATAAACCTGCATAAATTTAATACTCCAAAAATCTACCGATGTTATGTTCTTGGTGGTTGCATCCTGCAAAACAATATAATCGATGCCCACTCTTACAAGATATCCGCATTTTGAAATCATTTCATCTAAACCCACATAGCAGTCTACCTGAACGTAATTCCCTATCTGTGTGCTGAAAAATTCATTCACGTATTGCAGATCATTCTGCATTTCGTCTGGTATTTCCCCGTAATTAAGTATTTCTCTTTTATCCATTGAGGATAAAGGAATAACTGGCTGAGCTTTTGGAATATTATTTTTTTTCCCTTCTAAGTTGGAGCGAATTTTAGCTATTCGCATCTTAGGCTCTAAACATTGTGACATAAACAGACCTCATTTCTATATCTTCTCTTCTAATTTCAATATATGCATTTTCGTGATCTTAGTTCTTTTGAACCATTGTAATTTTACCGTAATAAAAAAATTTAGGTATTATGAAACTTTTTGATGCCCTGTACCGTTATAATAGTGTAGGGAGGCGGAGAAAAGAATGTCGACATTAAATAATGAAATATATGCGGCCTTAATTGAATTTATTGAGAAGAATCAAAACAGCATATATAGGCTTGCTTACAGCTATGTAAAAAGTCAGGATACAGCGCTTGATATGGTTCAAGAGTCAATTTATAAGGCGATCAAAGCTCACAATAAAATTGAAGATATCAGCAGTGTGAAGCCGTGGTTTTATAAGATTTTGGTAAATACATGCATGGATGAACTGAGAAGAAGCAGACGTATCATTGCAACAGCACCGGAAGAGCTCCCGGAGGAAATGGAAGACTGCTTGTCTGACAAAGCTGATTACATGGTATTGCATAATGCGCTGGAATCATTAGACACAGAAACAAAAACTGTTATTGTACTGCGTTATTTTGAAG
>DKLE01000133.1:0-7805 GCA_002455605.1 Firmicutes bacterium UBA6648 | reverse complement strand
CAAAGTACTGGAAGAAAATCTTAACTCCGTAAAAAGCAGATTGTACAGGGGTCTGCGTTCATTGAAAGTTCAAATGAAAGAGGGGGAATTGAGTAATGTTGAATAAGAATGATAAATTTTCTGAACTGAAAGATATATATGAAAATGTGGAAATTCCTGCTCAGTTAGCTCAGATGGTTCAAAATACAATTAATCAGGCAGAAACAGAATTATTACAGGAAGATTTAAAACAACAAAGATTGAAGAGGGACAAAAAAATGAAAAGACAAATTGGAAGTGTTGCGGCAGCAGCAGTTATCGTTATCGGATCCTTTGGCTTAGGGGTGAACACCAATAAAGCATTTGCAGACACAGTGTCTGAAATTCCAGTATTGGGGAGCTTAGCGAAAGTATTTACAATAGAACAGGTTCATGAAGAGACGGATGCTTATGTAGCAGATATGAAGATTCCGGGAATTGAAGGATTAAAAGATAAGGAACTTCAAAAAAGGATTAATGAGCTGGTTCATAAACAGGTAACTGCTGCAGTTGATGAAACCAAAGCAATGACCAAAGAAGACAAGAAGGCATTTTTAGAAACAGGCGGAAAAGAAGAAGATTTTATGCAGAGGGAAATTGATGTAGATTACAACGTGACCTGTGTGAATGATAAGGTTCTATCCTTTTCTGTGTATAAAACACAGACCATGGCAAGTGCATACTTTGATATGTTTTACTACAATTATGATTTGACAACAAGCCAGCCCCTTGCTCTGAGAGATTTATTGGGAGAAAAGTATAAAGAAATAGCTGATAAACAGATAAAAGAGCAGATTGCGGAACGAAGCAAAGAGGCCGATGCTATGTATTGGGATGGCAGTGACGGTATTGATGGGTTTACAACCATTAGTGACAATCAGCAATTCTATGTAAATAAGAAAGGAAATCCTGTAATTGTTTTCAATAAATATGAAATTGCTCCGGGTTATATGGGAATACAGGAATTTGAAATCATAAAATAATATAAATTTAAAATAAATCCTAATAGGAGTTATCAGGCTGTAGATAAAGATATATTTCTTTGTCTACAGCTTTTTTTTATGAATATATATCATTGGATGTGACAGATATTGATTTAGCTTTAAACAGTCCAACTATATTGGTTAAAAACAAAACTTAAATAAAGAAATAAGCTTTAAGGAATGTTACCTGAAGGTTGAACATATATTGGACATAGATCTAAAGAAAATTTATTGACACATTACGTTCAAATATTTTCAAATGGGGAGAAGTAAAATTAATCTTGCGATTTAAAGTGGAGGTAAAGATATGAGGAGATAGAGAGTAAATAATAAATTGTAGACCAGATTAACAAATTAATAAAAAAGTAAGAGTTGTATAGAGGTGAAAAAGTGAACTTTAATGATATTTTTTTTAAAAAAGAAGACTTTGATGTACTACTGCTCCAGCCTAATATGCTGCAACAAATAGACGCAAAATATGTTGATCCAGTTCAGATTGAGTACTGGAACTCCTTAGAGAAAGTGGGAAGTTTGTTTGGAGATCTGCCCATTGAACCAAACTGGGGACTTTTATATATAGCTGCAAGTTTAAAGGCTAATGGAATAAAAACAGGGCTTTTGGATTTGCATCTTTATGATTATATAAAATACACAAAAACAAATAATTTTATAGATGAAGCAGACATAAAAAAGCTTCTTGAACTAAAAAACTTTAAACTTATAGGAATTTCATCCATGACACTTTCCCATGTAAACGCTTTAAAAATCGCCCAAATCGCAAAAGAAGTAAATCCCCAATGTAAGATTGTATTGGGAGGAATACACTTTTCTTTCTTAGCGGAGAAGACTTTGGCAGAAAATCCTTTCATTGATGGAGTTTTAGCAGGAGAGGGAGAAAAGAGCTTTGTAGAACTGTTTAAATACATTGATTGTAAAAGTCAATGGGACACTATAGAAGGGCTGTCCTATAGGGATCAAGAGAGAATTCATGTAAAAGACGGTTATCCGCTTATTAAAGAACTTGATTCACTCCCTTATCCGGACTATGATTTATGGCCGGAAGATGTTCCTCTTATTCCAAGAATTTATACCTCTAGGGGCTGTAACGGCGGATGCAGTTATTGCGTTGTGAATAAATTTTTCTGCAATAAATACAGAAAAAGAAGCAATGAAAGTGTGTTAGAAGAAATAAATTATCTGGTAAAAAAATACAATGTTACAGATGTATTAATAGGAGACTTAAATTTTGCTGCAAACGTTGACGAGGCTATAAATTTCTGTGAACGGCTTGCAGAAAGTGGTTTGAATTTAAAATGGTGGTGCCAAACACGGCCTGATGGACTAAATGAAACCTTGATAGAAAAAATGGCAAAAGCAGGCTGTAAGCAAATAGGTATAGGTATAGAGTCTGTAGATGATGATATTTTAGACAGTATTATGTCTCAAAAATCCAATCCTAACTTGAATACGGAAGAACTGTGCAGAATGATTAAAAAGCATGGAATAAGTGTACAGGGATACTTCATATTGGGACTTCCGGGAGAAAACATAAAGACAGCGTTATCTACGATAAAGTGTATTGATAAATTAACAAAAGAAGGATTGGTTGATGTGTCTCATATTGCAGTAATGGTTCCTTATCCGGGTACTCCTATCTTTAACGAAGCATTGAAGTTTGGTATAGAAATTGTTGATGACGATTTTTCAAAATATCTTATGAACTGCGATTTTATGAATGCCGGTGTTCCTGTAGTAAGAACAAAATACCTTTCAAATTATCAGATTTATACCCTGTGGCAACTGGCACTCAGCACTGCGGCAAAAAATTTTAATAGCAGATTAAACTTTCAAAGAAATAATATGTTTAATGAACTTGATAAATTTTGGGACAAAATAGAAGCCGCTTTTTAAAAGCCACAATTTAAATATAGGCAGATAGGGGGGCAAAACGGTATGCAGATTTTATGTGCTGAAGAACTGTCTAGAATGCACAATCCCGATTTTGTTTACCAATTACAGGGAAGAGAGCCGCAGAAATACCCGGAAAACATACAAAGAGCTCTACATACGGATGTGGAGGCTCTTGGCTGTAATAATTTAAAGATCATAAATCTTAATACCATTCATTTGCAGGCTGAAAAGCTGATAAATCTTTGCTGTGACAAGGAATATATAGATTGGTTGTATAAAAAAGCAGAGGGCCTAGGGGAAAAAGAATTTTACTGCACCGAAAACAAAAGCTTCTTAAAAGATCAGATTACACCTATTACAGGAGATTTACCAAGGTCTATATTGGTAGCAATCTCTCTGGGATTAAATGCTGTGGATAAATTTATAAGGGAAGAGGATTTTAACTTTTACATTTGTTGCAGACCGCCGGGGCATCATGCAGGCAGAAATTTTGGGGGAGGATTTTGCTATGTAAATAATGTGGCGATTTCTATAGAATATCTGTTGATGAAAAAAAGAGAATATCAAAGAATCGGCATATTGGATTTGGATTTACATTTGGGGAATGGAACAATAGACTTTTTCAAAGAAAACAATAAAGTCAGATATTTTTCACTGCACATGGAACCAAGCATTTGCTATCCTTTTTACAATAAAATCCATCAAGAACAACTTTATGGCAACAATGTCAATATAGAGCTGAAAGCATTGGATAAAGGGTGCAGTCAAGATAAATATTTAAAGGAACTAGATAAATTAATAGAAAAAATTGATTTTTTCCAGCCTGAACTTCTCTTTTTGTCTATGGGTTATGATACGCATAAAGACGATCCTTGTAGAGGCTTCATGTTAAGCAGTGAATCATATAAATTAATTGCAAAAAAGATATATTCCCATTTCGGTATACCAATAATCAGTTTTCATGAAGGAGGTTATAATTACTTACAAACTCAAGCTTCTTTTGAAAACTTCATACAAGGGGCAGTTGAATGTTGGCAGTAAAAGCATGCAGATAAGGAGATTAACTGATGATCACATATAAAATTAATCAGGACATTTCATTGGAACAGGCAATGAACCTGATAGGGAAATTCCCTCAATATAAATGGAGGAATGAAGAAAAAACGGAAAAAGCCATAAAAAACAGCATACTTAATGTTGCGGCTTATGAGGAAGAAAATAATAAAATGGTAGGAATGATACTTGCTGGAACACCTGACAAAGCGTATTTTATCTATGTTCATTCATTAATGGTAGATCCGGATTACAGAAACGCAGGAGTAGGTAAAAAACTTATGAAAACCTTATTGGAAGAATGCACAAAACTGGACTATATGGATACCGTATGTTTTGCTGCTCCGGGAGCGAGGGGCTTTCTGGAAAAATTGGGATTTGTAAAGGACTTAGATAATATTCAGGGAATGATACTGGCAAAAAAATAAAATATGTTTTGTTGAAAGATGGTTATGGATCAGAGGTAAGGAAAATGAATATAGTGGAATACATATTGTCCAATCATACCGGCGAGAAAGAAGAACTCCGAAAGGATGATTTCATACTGGCTAACCTAGATTTTATATACACCAATGGGCTTACTTTGGCAAGTGCCATTAAAGAAATTAATAAAATGGAAAACAAAGAACTTTGGAATAGGGACAAATTGGCTGTTTTTCCCGACCATTTCACTCCCAACAAGGATATTGCTACTGCAAATTTAAAAAAGTATGTAAGAGATTGGGTAAATGAAAAGCAGATTAAAAACTATTTTGAAGTAGGAGATGTGGGCATCGAACATATACAGTTCATTGAAAAACAATTTGTTGAACCCGGAAGTGTTGTAATTGGTGGAGATTCACATAGCTGCTCCTTGGGAGCGTTGGGGGTTTTCTCATTGGGTGTGGGGACCACTGACTTAGCTTTTGGAATTTTATCGGGGAAAGTGTGGATGAAAGTACCGAAGGTAGTCAACATAAGGCTTGACGGACATTTCAGAAAACCGTTCCTATCAGGAAAGGATGTAATATTAAGCTTACTGGGAAGCATAGACATCAGTCAAATCAATTATGCGACTCTAGTATTTTCGGGAGATGGCTGCGCTGACTTAAAATTTAATGACAGAGTGACCATGTGTAACATGGCGGTGGAAGGCGGGGCAAAAACAGCACTTTTTTATCCTGATATACAGATACTGGATAAGATAGGCTATAAAAATTATGACAAGAAGAAAGTGGAGGCACTTTGTGCAGCAAAGGATTATGATCAGCAGTTTTCTTTTGATTTGGATAAGTTGGATTATCAAATTGCACTTCCCCATTCGCCGAGAAATAAAGTGGACGTAACAAGCTTAAAGGATAGCCGTATTTTACTGGATCAAGTATTTATCGGGTCCTGTACAAATGGATCGCTGGAGGATCTTAGAATATCAGCAAAACTGCTTTACGGTAAACGACGAAATAAAAATACTCGGTTAATTATTATTCCGGCAACTCCTAACATATATAAGCAGGCGATAAAAGAAGGACTTATTGATATATTCCTGGAAGCAGGTGCGGTAATAGGCCCTCCTACTTGCGGTCCGTGTTTGGGGGGACATATGGGAGTCATTGGAGACAATGAAGTGTGTTTGGCGACCACAAACAGGAATTTTAAAGGAAGAATGGGATCCACTTTAGGAAAGATATATTTATGTTCGCCAGCAGTTGCTGCTGCCAGTGCGGTAAAGGGGTATATAATAAGTCCGGAGGAACTAGAGCGATGAAAATTTGGTGTTTTGGAAATTATGTTGATACCGATGCGATATTGCCGGCAAAATATCTTAACAATAACGATCCGGAATTTTATTCAAAGCATTGTTTAGAACAATTAAATATCAATTTTGCAAAAGAGGTCAAAAAAGGAGATATTGTGCTGGGCGGTGAATTTTTTGGATATGGAAGTTCTCGTGAATCAGCTCCCTATGCTATAAAGTATTTAGGCGTAGAAGCTATTTTTGCAAGATCTTTCAGCAGAATTTTCTTCCGCAATTCCATTAATATAGGGTTACCTGTAATTGATGTGAATCAGGAAGAATATGAGTTTTTATTAGGTGCTGATAATGTTTGGTTTTCCCGGGACTATGAAACGGTTCATGCAGCCAACCAAGGAAGTACTCTATTAATTAAAACAAAATTTCCTGTCTTTATAAAAGAAATATTGGCACATGGAGGACTTCTAAAGTCCTATGGGGGAATGAGCATATGATAAAGATTGCAGTATTGCCTGGAAATGGTGTAGGGCCCGTAGTAACAGAATGTGGAGTTCAATTACTTAAATTTATTTTGGATAAAGAATATTCTGCATACAGGATGGATTGGCTGAAGCTTGATACGGATACATACCTTTCCGTCGATGAAGATAAGGTCAGAGAAACTTTGGATAAATGCTCTGAATATGATTTTATTTTGTTTGGAGCAGTAGGGTGCTCCGACAAAAGAAAAAATAATTACGGCGGAGGGTTACTTTTGGACATAAGGAGACATTTTGATCTGTATATAAATCTTAGACCGGTTGCACATATTTCGGATCGCCTTTCTCCTTTAAAAAAGAACCCTGACTTTGATATAGCTATCGTCCGTGAAAATACGGAATGTGCTTATGTAAATATAGGCGGAAGATTTCAAACAAAAGATTATGCGGAAATAGCTGTTCAAGAAATGATATATACGGGACACAAAACAGAAAAGACTATTAACTATGCTTTTGAGTTGTCGACTTCCAGAAAAAATAAAGTAACGCTATGTGACAAAAGTAACGTCTTAAAGTATGGACACGGGTTGTGGAAGGATATTTTTTATGAGGTGGCAAAAAAATATCCGCAGGTTACGGCAGAGCATTACTATGTTGATTCATTGGCAGCTCAATTGGTAAAAAGTCCTGAAAGCTTTGATGTGATTGTTGCCCCAAACATGTTCGGGGATATCCTATCCGATTTGACAGCCCAGCTGCAGGGAGGGATAGCGACTGCAGGCTCAATAAACAAAGGCGACGGCAAAACGATTTTCGTTGAACCTGTTCACGGATCGGCAGATGACCTAACAGACAAAGAATATGCCAATCCAATAGGAATGATAAATGCGGTCAGGCTAATGCTGGAAGAGCTTAACTTAACGCATATATCAGGGCAAATTAAAAATATTTTGACAGAGTTGATCAGAGAGAACGAGGTTACTCCTGATTTAGGAGGAAGCTTGACAGCAGCGGGATTTATGGACAAATTAATAAATAAGCTGACTACTTTGGACAGATAGCTCACAGGAGGAGAGGAAATGATAAAAAGCGATAAAAAAATAGCTATTATGGATAATACCCTTAGAGAAGGAGAGCAGACTGCAGGAGTTGCTTTTTCTAAAGAAGAAAAAATTGATATTGCTTTAAAATTGGATCAGGCAGGTGTTGATTATATCGAAGCAGGATTTCCTGCAGTATCAGAGCAGGAGTTTAACATAATAAAAAAAGTTAACAGTTTGGGAATAAAGGCAAAAATAATGGCCTTAGCCAGAACAAGCAAAGCAGATGTAGACTTGGTTTATGAAGCAGGGTGCCATGGTGTAACTTTTTTTATCCCTACTTCAGAAATATTGCTTAAGGCTAAATCAAATATGAGTGGTATCGAACCTCAAAAGCTAATAGAAAGTTCCATTGAAGCAGTGGATTATGCTAAAAGAAGAAACTTATACGTAGCTTTTGGTGCAGAAGACTCTACTCGTACGGATTTTGAATTTATACTACGTATGTATAAAGCTGTAATTGATGCAGGAGCAGACATAGTTGCAGTGGTAGATACAGTTAGCAGGCTGACACCTGTTGATACTTATA
>DKLE01000136.1 GCA_002455605.1 Firmicutes bacterium UBA6648 | reverse complement strand
ATGTTGAGCGGTGCTTTTTTGCTGCGATCCGATAAGGAAGTTTCATTGAAGACAATATTTAAAAAATATCTTCCTAAGCTAGTTTTAATTTTTGTTTTCTGGTCCTTTTTTTATTCTCTGTCTGAACAAGATTTCTTCCAGGTATCACTGGAATCTGGTTTCGCTGACAGCTGGAATAGCATAGACTGGAACAAATTCTGGTTTAACTTTGCACAGGGACATTACCACATGTGGTATCTTTACATGCTTGCAGGCCTTTATCTGATAACCCCCCTGATAAAGCACATCACTGCACATGCTTCTAAACCGCTGCTGGTCTATTTTGTTTTCCTCTGCGTATTGATCACCTCTGTAACTAAACTAAATCAAGATTTTTGGGAGCTATCCTTACTTGATATGATCTTGGATAAACTGTCACTGTCCTTTTTTCTGGGATATATCGGATACTTCGTGGCAGGCTATCTCTTCAGCACTTACACCCCTAGCTGGTGGGTTTCAGCAGTTATTTTTGTGCTTGGAGTAGTTTCCTTTCGATTTACTTATCAAGAAACCTGGGGGATGAATCCCATGTTTGGTTTTGATACGCCAAACTTGATTTATTTCAGCAACTATTCACCGACTGTTTTCTTAATGAGCTTTGCTATATTTTTACTGGCAGCAAAACTCGCATTTATAAAACTTTGGAAACCGCTTCAGGCACTGGCCTTAAAGCTTCCTAAGTACATGCTGGCGGTGTATTTAGTTCATCCATTTGTCATAAAGCAGTGTCGCTCTGCAGCTATTTTGCTGACAGCCGATTCTGCCTGGTCATTGCCTGAAAATGCGATGATCGTTTTTCTTATCAGTTTAGCTGTGAGTATTATAATAATGCAGGCTTATTGGCTTGTATTACGTATCATTCAGCTTGTTTTTCGCACTGTAAGGTGCTAAAATATCCATAATCTAATAAATACGACATATGAAAGTCAAAGGGGGAAATTTTATGAAAGTCGTTTTAACTAACACGGCGAAAAAAATATTAGCATGTTTTTTAGCAGTTATTCTTGCAATTCCTTTAATCTCTATTCCAACTACAGTCTACGGTGCTAATTTTAATGATATACGCGGTCATTGGGCGGAATCCTATATAAATAAAGCGGTTTCAGCAGGCTTTGTAAAGGGTTATCCGGACGGTACCTATCATCCGGACGATGCGGTTACTCGTGCAGAATTTACCAGCATGGTGAACAAAGCTCTGGGCAATACCGGAACTACCAGCGTAAATTTTACCGATGTCCCTTATAACGAATGGTATTACAACGATGTGGCAAAAGGAGTATCAGCCTCCTTTGTAGGCGGCTATGATAATAACACATTCCGACCTAATACCGCCGTTACCAGAGAAGAAGCAGCGGTTATGGTAGCCCGATTTGTACCCACTTATGGTTCAACAGGAAGTATCTCTTCTTTTAAAGATAAAAGCTCTATATCCACTTGGGCAACAGATTCCGTGGCAAAAATCTATGGAAAAGGCTATATGGGAGCTTATGATGACGGTAAATATCATCCTCAGGATTCACTGACCAGAGCCCAGACTGCTAAAATTATCTGTAATATTTTAGATAAAGAAAACATTGTTTCCTCTAGTACCATCGTAAAAAGTAAGGGAACTACTTTATCTGGCCGCATCTATTCCAACAATGTTACTATGCATTCCGATTTAGGCAGCGGAGATGCGGAGCTATCCAATTGTGTAGTTCTTGGTACGTTGTATGTATACGGAGGCGGTGAAGGTACCATTACCGTAGAAAATTCCAGAGTGGCCAATGCTTATGTTGAAAAGAGTTCTTCCTCCGTAAGAGTTCTGGCAAAAGGCCAAACGGTTATTAACAAAGCAACTACCGGAAATAAGGCTATCCTGGAAACCTCCAGCTTATCCGGAGGATTATACGGAACAGGTTTTAATGAGCTTGATATAAAGGGATCTGCCGAAACAACGCTGAAGGGAAGCTTTATCAAGGTTAATGTAACAGGCTCTTCTGCAAATGTTGACATCGAATCCGGCTCCATCACTACCTTTAACGTATCCAGCTCCGGCCGAAACAGCGACATCAATGTAAACAGCAAGGCCAGTATAGGTACCGCCAATGTTAATGCCAGTGCTGCCTTTCGAGGAAGCGGCACCATTAATACCATGAATGCCAATTCCAGCGGTATTACGTATGAAACAAAGCCAAAGTACTTAAAAATGGGTTCTGGGGTGTCTTCACCGGATTATTCCGATTCGGAATTTGACATTGACGTCAGCCCTAAAAATAAAGCAACAAAGGTAAAGGTGGATACAACCATTACTCTTACTTTTAAAACCGCAGTAACCAAATATAACGGTTCAACCATAAAAAATTCGGATATTTACGATATGGTATATCTCCGTAAAGGTTCTTCCTCCGGCAGTAAAGTATCCTTCTCGGGAAGTATCAGCAGTAATAAAAAAGTTTTAACATTAACTCCTGACAGCAACTTAGATGATGATACCAAGTATTATGTAGTCATTCCAAAAAAAGAATTTCTAAATACGAAAGATGAAGGAAACGATGCTCAGACAACTTACTTTACGACAGGAGACGATTCAGATAGTGACGTTACCTTCCGTCCTAAAAAAGGAGAGTCAGACGTAAAGATTACGATTAATCCAACCATTGCATTTGATGAAACCATAGAAACCTATTCAGGAAAATCTATCACAGATTCTTATGTGGAGAGTTGCGTGGTCTTTAGAGAAGGAAGCTCCAGTGGTAAAAATGTTCCCTTTAAGGCCAGCATTTCTTCCAAGAAGAAGATCACGATAGAGCCTAAAAACGATTTGGAAGAAGGACAGAAATACTATTTAGCAATTCTGAGTAAAAAGTTGCGAACTACTTCGGACAAAACGAATATTGATGCATGCAGCGTAACCTGGACGACGGCAAAGAACACCCCCAGTGTGGACACCAGCTCCATCGATAGTGCGGTCAACGACGCACGATCCGCACAATCAGGGGTCAAAGTCAGTGCGGACGGAAAAGACGTTTATACGGATGTCCATTGGGTTACTCAGACACAAATAAACACGTTGAATAACGCCATTTCAACAGCTACAAACGCCAAATATTCCGTTACAACCGTTGCACAGGCACAAGATGCTGCCAATGTATTGAGAAGCGCTATAACCACTTTTAATAATCAAAAAAATAATCAAATCGGAACCAAAATCCGAGTAGATATTTCCGCTATGACTCTGGCTATCTCCGATGCACAATCGGCAAAGAAAAATGTGACGGTCAGTACGGATGGTTTTGATGTTTCACCGGACAGCAAATGGGCTACTAAAGAAGATATTGCAGCCTTGGACGATGCTATTTCTAAAGCACAAGCGGCAAAAGACAGCATTGATACTTCTGCTCAGGTGATAAGCTATACGAAATCTTTGAACAATGCCATAGATGTGTTTAACGGTAAGCTTCAGGACGGTAAGCGAGCGGATAAGAGCGAATTGAAATCAGCTATCAGTGCTGCAAATGGAAAAATAAACGGAGTTCGTTTCAATGATAAAGCGGAGGACGTTCCGACTGGTACCACATGGGTAACAGAAAAAGAATATAAGGATTTTACCGATGCCATCAGTTCTGCGACAGCGGTTTATGAAAAAAGGGAAGCACTTCAAACGGAAGTAAATGCTGCTGTTACAGCGTTAAAATCGGCGACGGATGCCTTTACCCCTAAACCGGGTACAAAGACGGAATAGGCTTAGTTCACCCAGAATTTAGAATTTAATCAGTGCCACCCGTCTAATAGAGTAATAATAAGCAGAATGATTCTGCTTTGCGGTTATAGTATCATTCAATGTATTTAAAGAGCTTTTCAGGATTATCATACTTATAGCCTGAACAAGCTCTCTTTTTATGGTTCTATAAAATGATTTCATTACAGCATCATCATAAAGATTAGCTTTTCTACTATTACTATACTTAGTGCCAATCTATGCTGCATCTCCACTCTGATGCTTCACTTCCTCCAGAATCCTATCCAAAAGCTGATCATAAACCGGCTTTGCCTTCAAGATATCGGCTGTAAAATAAGCCACTAGGGATACCAGCGACAAGGCCAGCAGATGAGACAGGCTTCCTGTCATCTCACTGATGAGAATTATTCCGGTGACAGGAGCGCGGACAATAGCAGCAAAATATCCTGCCATTCCCGCGATTACAAAGGTTTCCATATAGATATTTCCAAAGCCTAAAGTAATACCAAAGGTCTGCCCTAAAATTCCGCCCAAAACAGCGCCGAAAACCAGTAAAGGCATAAAGATGCCGCCGGGGGCACCAGAGCCGAAACACAACATAAAAAATATAAACTTAACAATAAATAAAATACACATGGCACCAATTAGGATTTTTCCCGTGCTGGCTATTTCCACCAGCTGGCTGCCTCCTCCTATGGCCTTGGGGTATAAAAATCCCAAAGCAAAAGTCATTGCAAAGGGGATATAAATTTTAAAGGGTTTTAGCGCAGGCTTTTTATATAAATTCTGGAACAGCTCCAGCCCTTTATTAAACAGAACTCCAAACAGCCCTAGGACAACTCCAAGAATCATAATCAGCCAATAATATTTTAATGGCATAGTCTGTCCTACTTTCAAAGTAAAGATTGGCTTTAGTCCAAAAACATAGCTGGCGATGAAGTCCGCCGTAATGGTTGATGCCATTGCTGTAAGCAAGGTTTTTTCAGAAAAAGAACGATTCATTTCTTCCAGACAGAAAATGGCTCCGGCGATTGGAGCATTAAAAGCTGCCGTAAGACCTGCTCCCGCACCGCACGTCATCAAGAACCGTTCTTCTGCCTTTATTCTCTTGGTGGTACGGCCAAAGCCCTTTCCGATCATACTGCCCAGTTGAACGCTGGGGCCTTCTCTTCCTAAGCTTAATCCGCCCCCCAGGGCAAGCAGACAGCCCGCAAATTTGCAAAGAATTACTCTCCACCAGCACAGGGATAAATCCCCGTTGATATCTGCTTTTGCCTGAGGTATACCGCTGCCCGAAATCATTGGTTCCAGCTTTACTAAGAAAGTAACAGTTAACGCCATAAAAAATAAAATAAAACCCCATACCAGCGCAAAGAACAGATTTTTATGAGCATAATCCAAAATTTGTTGGGATATGTCTCCTATTTGCTGTACACCCAGTCGGAACAATACGATCACTACTCCCGTCAGACCACCTACTAAAGCTCCTTTCAACATTAATGTATACTTAAAGGTCTTAAACTGGCCTATTGATTTAATTGTTCTATGTGTAAAATACATTTCCTTCCCTCGATTATTTCAAAATTTTAGGCCTTTTCAACATCTCTGCTATTTTTTCAGAGACATCAAAAGCGGCCTAACTACTATCTATAATATATTCATTGTTAAAAATTCAACCGCCGAAGCCGTACTTCTAAAACGGATACCAGAAAACTGCACCGATACTTGCTTTTATCCAAATACCTGTTAGAAGCACCCCAATGGATATAACCATAAAGACTATATCCACAGCAGAAAGGTTTTCTCTGTGATACCAGGTTCTTTTCTTGCTCTTACCAAAGCCTCTTAAGTCCATCGCATTGGAAACTGCTTCAATGCGGCTGAAAGAAGACATCAGCAGAGGTATCATAGCTGCCCCGTAATTTTTAAGCCGGACAAAGGCACTGGCATCTCCTTTTTTAAACGCCACGCCTCTTGCCTCCTGAGCGTTTATAATGTTTTCCACTTCTGCCCTTACATCCGGTATATAACGAAGAGCAATGCTTACCGCATAGGAAACCTTATAAGATATTCCCAGCCTGTTGATGCTTCCTGCAAAGCTGCTGGGATGGGTGGTAAAAATAAATAAAATGGTTACAGGCAAAATAGCAATATATTTTAAAGTCAAAGCCAGACAATAAAAAAGAGTTTCAAAGGTGACGGTGTACACCCGGAATAAGGTAAACAATTCTGTATAGCTCCCCGTCAGCTTTGAACCATATTGAGGAGTAACGGCCACCAGAAAAGCGGAATTAAAAACAGTAAACACTATAATAAACACAAAAAACGGCCAAATTGCTTTGTTAGGAAGTTTTGAAGCCTTCAGCATGATAAGTCCCGCTATTAGAATGGCTGCAAAAACCCTTATATCCATAAAAGCAAACACAAAGGCTGTCCACCCAATCAGCATGAGAAGCTTCACACTTCCATCCATTTTATGAAACAAAGAGTCTCTGTCAATATATAAGGAACCGCTCTTAGTCATGTATTTCACCTCCCGTCACCCGATGAGTGAAATAAGCAATAAATCCGCTTAAATCCTTGACGTCAAAAATCCTGCCCATGGTTTCAATAGAGGTATGCTTTAAATTTGCCCGCTCTATTAAGCTGTTATCCGATAAAATTTTGTCCATACTATCTTGAGCAATTACCGTACCCCCCGATAAAACCACTCCCCTGTCTGCGTATTCCAGAGCTAAATGCATATCATGGGTTATAATGATGATGGCTGTGCCCTTCTCTCTAATTTGAGACAAATAGGTCATAAATTCCCTGTAGCTTGTATAGTCCTGGCCTGCAGTGGGCTCGTCTAAAATAATCACCTTCGGTCCCATAGCCAGGATAGAGGCAATGGTCAGCCGCTTTTTCTGCCCGTAGCTTAAAGAAGCGGTAGGCCAATTTCTGTAAGCATAAAGCCCGCATACCCTCAGAGCATTCTCCGTTCGCTCTTTTACTTCCTGTTCTTTCATACGGAAGTTCCTAGGCCCAAAGGCTACTTCATCGAAAATCAGATTCTTGGTAAGCATGTGGTTTGGATTTTGCATCACAAAACCAATGGCTCCTGCACGCTTTCCGGCAGACCAGCTGTCGATGCATTCGCCCATGTAATACATAGAACCCTCCTGATACTTGACCAGACCTGCAATCGTCTTCAATAACGTGGATTTCCCCGATCCGTTATTCCCTACAATAGCCAGCATTTCTCCTTTGTTTACATTAAAACTGATATCTCTGATGATATAAGGATCCTCTTTAAAATATTTAAAGTAAATACCTTCTAATCTCAATAAATTTTCTTGTGAGCTCTCCCGCTTTTTAAATACATCCCTTTGAAATTTCTCCAAAACCTGTTCTTTAAATTTTAATGTATTTTCAATTTTTGATATTTTATCTTCTTCTGTTATCTCCGCACCGCATAACTTCAACATCTCCGCATAAAGGGGCTGGCGCAGGCCCATTTTCGGTAAATATCCCTCAGCCAGTATCTCATCAGGCGTGCCATTAAAGACAATGGCTCCTTCTTCTATGACAATTACCCTGTCAAAATCGTGTTCCAGCACTTCCTCTATTCGGTGTTCTATAACGATAATGGTTTTGCCCTCTTTATCATGCAATTGTTCAATGGTTTCCATGGCTTTTTTTCCGCTGGCTGGATCCAGATTAGCTAACGGCTCATCGAACAGTAAAATAGGTGCTTTCATGGCTAATATTCCCGCTATGGCCACTTTTTGCTTCTGGCCTCCCGAGAGGCTTTGAGGGGTGACCTTTTTATGTTCCAGCATATCCACCTGCTTTAACGCCGCATCTACTATTTCCTGCATTTCTTCTGTAGGTATGCAATCGTTTTCCAAAGCAAAGGCTACATCCTCTCCTGCCGATAGGCCCACAAACTGGCAGTCCTGATCCTGCAATATGGTTCCCACGTGATTCCCCATTTCAAACAAAGAAAGCTTTGAGGGCACTTGCCCGTTTACCAGAATTTCTCCTGTTACATCACCTTTGTAATTAAAGGGAATTAGCCCATTGATACAATGGGCTATGGTTGATTTTCCGCTTCCGCTTTTTCCTGTTATTAAAACCTTTTCACCTTGCTGGATTTCAAAGTCTATATCTGTTAAAGTATTTTCATTTAGGTTATTATATCTAAATGAAACATGCTTAAAAGAGATCATGCTCATCCTTATTCTTCTTCCTTTACCAGTTCTTTATTCTTTGATCGGCTCTTTGCAATCAGTGCAATCGCCGGAATTCCTACAACAAAGATAACCACAAGATTGGAAATATTGGCCAGAGTAATCTGAATAAACAGCTTCTCTGCCGGCTCGCCGTACAGATATACATCTCCGAAATAAGCCATCAGGCTTCCTACGAACATTCCCACCCCGGACCATATGTACATACTAGCCATATTAAATTTGCTGCAAACACCGTTTAACGGATCAAATTTCCTGTCCATACGGACAAACCCTCCGAAGAATCCCAGCATAGCAGACAGGAAGACCCAGCTCCACCACACATTTCCGTAAAAAAAAGCATCGTGCAAGGCGTGTCCGATAAATCCAACCAAGAAGCCTGCCGTAGGCCCGAAAAAGGCTCCGAAAATCGTGATAACTATAATTGCTAATCGCAGTCCTGTATTTGGTCCTATTGGAATTTCAATAAATGAAAGGGCTGCATATAGAGCTGCACCGATGCCAATGGCAACGACAGCCTTTGTGCTCATAGGTTTGCCGAACTTTTTTCCAAAGAAAAGTATGATTGTACAAAGTACAACTGCAATAACAACTGCTACCATACCCTGTGTCGTAGCAATTGAACTGAATAATCCTTTTATTCCTTCCATGTGATATCCCTCCTTAATAAACACTCACATATATAATTCCTTATACTGTTTCTGCCAGTCTTATAAAATTGGTTTAATTTTCTATAAGTATAACACTACAAGCCTTACGATTCCAGTATATTTAACGGTTTTATACGAAAATCATATTGATCAGCTGAACAGCTAAAGGTATAGTCAGAGCCGAGAAAATAGTACTTAAAAACAAGATCTCACTGCCCAGCCTGGAATCCTGCTGCTCCTGCTCTGCCAGCATGGGTACGGTAGCTGCCGTGGGAAAGCAAGCTCCCAATATACAAGTAATTTTAATGATATTGCTGACCGGCATAAATACCATAATCCCATAAGTCATTAGCGGAAGCCAGATTAACTTCATCAGGCTGCTTTCAATAATTTTTTTATTTTTTATAATTTCCATAAAATTACTCTTTGTCAGGGAAGTTCCTATATAAATCATCGCCATAGGAGTGGCCACATTACCTATGTATAAAAAATAATCATCCAGGAAAACCGGCAGCTTAGTCCCCAATCCGCATAAAGTCAACCCTGCAATCAGTGCCAGAATGTTAGGGTTCATAACTAAATCGGCTGCTGCTTTAAAAACTCTTCCAGGTGTAAGCCCCTGCTTATCCTCCTTATTTCTCTTCATCATACTGATTCCTAAAGTAAAAAAATATAAATTTAAAGCAGAATTGTGGGCAAGCATGAATAACAGTCCCATATCTCCAAAGAACAGCAGAGCCACCGGAAATCCCATAAATCCGTCATTTGGACTTGCCATAGAAAACTCAGCTACATTGGCACTGCTTCTTGGAAAATTCCTCACTTTACAGTAAATATAGGATATTCCGTATCCGATGTAGAGCAAGACGGTGGAAAGCAATAGGGTGATAATAAAATCAAAAAAAGTATTTCTATCCATTTCCAATGCACTGATTTTTTGTACCACCAAACATGGATAAGCAAAATAAACAATAAATTTATTTATCGCATGAGTAGTGTTGCTGTCAAACACCTTCTTCTTTGATAATATATACCCTGTTCCCATTAAGGCAAACAATACCAGAAACCGTGCGTACATGAACTCTGCTCCTCCTTTTTGCTTATAATAAAGGGCTGTCTTACAGACAGCCCTGATAAGTCACTATTTTAAATATACCAAATTTTATCCAAAATACAAGTTGGTTGTTACATATTCCGGATCACAGGTTACATCCAATCCCAGAGAATTCAGCAGCTGCTCATCCTTATCGCTCAGTATAGCCGTACAATGTGCTCTGCATCCTTTTAACAGCAGCAGCTTTTCTGTTGCAATTTCCGCCGGAGGATTGGTAGTGGCGGAGATCGTCAAAGCACTTAAAATTTCTTCACAATTCAAGCTGGATCGATCCTGATTCAGGATATCTTTTCTGAGGTGCTGAATGGCTTCCAGTGCAGTATGTGAGATCAGCGGCATACTATCTGCCATGCCTGCCAGATACTTGATCCCATTTAAAACTGCTGCTGCTGCCGCAACCATTCTGCGGGAGCTTCGACCTGTTATAAACTTGCCGTCAGGCATTTCTATGGCCATCACAACAACGTTTTCGTATCTAGGATCACAATTTCGCTTATATTCTGCGTAATCTCTTGCGGGCTGAACTACTGCTCTGTCCGAAGGCTTCAGCTCCAGCTCGTCCATCAGCAGCTTGCATCTTTCTAATGCTCCCCCATCAATTTTTCCCTTTTTATAATTGCATTCAGCAATAAAATATCTTCTTATAATTTCTTGTTTGGCGGCTTCCTTACAGACTTCATCGTCAACAATTCCAAAACCTGCCCGGTTAACACCCATATCCGTAGGAGACTGATATTCAGACTCTTCTCCAGTTATTTTTTCAATAATCCTTTTAACTACCGGAAACACTTCTAAATCTCTGTTATAATTCACTGCCTTTTCCCCGTATGCTTCTAAATGAAAAGAATCCAACATATTGACATCCTTCAGATCGGCTGTAGCAGCTTCATAGGCCACATTAACCGGATGCTTTAATGGCAGATTCCAAATGGGGAAGGTCTCAAACTTAGCATATCTTACTTTTATCCCTCGTCTGTTATCATGGTAAAGCTGGGAAAGGCAGGTGGCCAGCTTGCCGCTGCCTCCGCCGGGTCCTGTTACCACTACTAACGGCTTAGTTACTTCGATATATGGGTTTGCTCCGTATCCCTCTTCACTAACTATAACTTCTACATCTGTGGGATAACCCTTGGTAAATTTATGCTTATAGGTCTTTATCCCTCTTCGGTTCAGTTTATTGATAAACATATCTACTGCCGGCTGTTCTTCATATCTTGTTACTACTACGCTGTTAATAGATAAGTTATATTTTCTGAATGTATCTATTAAACGGAGGACCTCCAAATCATACGTTATGCCAAAATCCTGGCGGGTTTTGTTGGTGGTTATATCTCCTGCATAAATACAAATAATGATTTCTGCATGGTCCCTCATTTTTTCTAATAATTTAATCTTTGCATTTTCATCAAATCCAGGCAGAACTCTCATAGCATGCTTGTCATGAACAAGCTTTCCGCCGAATTCAAGATACAGTCTTTCGCTTTTTTCCGAGTTAATTCTCTCCAGTATATGCTGTGACTGTTCTTCAATATACTTTTCTGCACTAAATCCTATTTTATTCATAGTTCTCACCTCTTTCTAAGCTTCTTCAATTAAAACAACAGCCATTATTATACCACGGGCTTTTGTAATTTGAAACTGCAAAATTGCACAATTTACGTTTTTTATTGTTTGTTTAAAAACAGGTCATATTTTACAGCTTGTCTGAATAATCTTTATTCGGAGGTGAATTTATATTATGTTTAACAAAGGCAATGTAACACCGGACTCTTTTATTGGACTAACTGCCGAAGAAGTCGCCTTATCAAAGGAAAAACATGGAGATAATCAATTAGGAGAACGAAAGAAAAATCAGTTTATCAAACAATTTCTTCAAAATTTCAATGATCCCATAATTAAAATCTTATTAATAGCACTGGCAATTAATATCGCTTTACTTATACATAATTTTGATTGGTATGAATCCGCAGGGATTGCCATTGCCATTTTTCTGGCAACTTTTGTTTCTACTCTATCCGAATATGGAAGCGAGTCCGCCTTTGAAAAGCTGCAGGAGGAAGCAGAGCAGACACTATGCCGGGTGAAGCGTTGGGAAGGCTTACAGGAACTATCCGTCAACGATGTGGTGGTAGGAGATGTTATACTGTTACAGTCCGGTGAGAAAATCCCTGCTGATGGTCTGATATTGACCGGAGAACTTTATGTGGATCAATCTGCTCTCAACGGCGAATCCAAAGAAGCCTTGAAAATACCCCATGGAAATGCCTTGTCGTCGGGAACATTATCCTCATCGGATTTTATGCAGCCCAATAAGCTGTTCCGGGGCAGTGTGGTTTGCTCCGGGGAAGCCGCTATGCAGGTTACTCAGGTAGGAACGAATACTTTCTACGGACATATTGCCCGGGAAGTTCAGGAAGAAACCAGAGACAGCCCGCTTAAGCACCGTCTGAGACACTTGGCCGAAACCATAAGCACCTTTGGTTATGCTGCAGCCGCAGTGGTAGCTTTAGCGGATCTTTTCAACTCTGTCATTATGGATCACGGCTATAATATAGCCAGAATTTCAGAAGCTTTGCAAACACCATCCTTTATTGTTTCTGCTCTTTTACATGCCCTGACTCTTGCCATTACGGTTATTGTAGTAGCGGTTCCTGAGGGGCTCCCTATGATGATTACCGTAGTACTGTCTTCTAATATGAACCGAATGTTAAAGGACAATGTACTGGTACGAAAATTAGTGGGTATTGAGACTTCCGGCAGTTTAAATATACTCTTTTCCGACAAAACCGGAACGATCACCAAGGGCAAGCTTCAAGTGGTCTCTTTTGTCAGCGGAAATAATATAGAATATAACACCTCGCAGATCGTTAATAAAACAGAGCTCTACAATCTCTTAGAATTATCTGCCGTCTATAATACCACGGCAGCTCTGTCGATAAAAAACAGGCGAAACTCTGTTATTGGGGGTAATACTACGGAAAGAGCATTACTTGAATTGAGCATGCAGCACACGGTCATTAATCCCAGAAACATTAAAGTCGTATCCAAGGTTCCTTTTAACAGTACCAATAAATTCTCAGCAGTTACCATAACCGACAAGGAAGTTCCCTTGACTCTTATCAAAGGCGCTCCTGAAAAGATTCTTTCTAAGTGTACTTCCTATTATGATGAATTCGGCAGAATCCAAAATCTTTCCAGTTTATCTGCCGTCAACAAGACATTGAATCAGATGTCTTCAAAAGCCATCCGATTGTTAGCCGTGGCCACGAGCCCAGAGCCGGTTGACGATAAAGGACAGTTCAGCAATTTAACTTTAGTGGGGATTCTGGGTATTCGAGACGAAATCAGACCAGAAGCCGCCAATGCCATCAAGCAGGTAACTCAAGCAGGAATTCAAGTGGTGATGATAACAGGAGACAACAAGGAAACAGCCTCTGCTATAGCCAAAGAAGTTCGATTAATAAAAGAAGGGGACACCTCTGCTGTGATTACCAGCAGTGAATTGTCTGCTTTGAGCGATTCCATGCTGAAACAGGCTCTCCCGCATTTGCGGGTGGTAGCACGGGCTCTGCCTTCTGATAAAAGCCGATTAATCCGGATTTCACAAGAAATAGGATTAGTGGCAGGTATGACCGGAGACGGTGTGAATGATGCCCCTGCACTGAAGAAAGCAGATGTAGGCTTCTCTATGGGCAGCGGTACAGAAATAGCCAAAGAAGCAAGTGATATCGTCATCCTTGACGATAATTTTCAATCCATTGCAAAAGCCATTTTATATGGCCGAACCATTTTTAAGAGTATAAGAAAATTTATTGTTTTTCAGCTCACAGTCAATCTGTGCGCGGTCATTGTCTCCATTGTAGGACCGTTTATGGGAGTAGATACCCCTGTAACAGTTATTCAGATGCTTTGGATTAATATGGTTATGGATACCCTGGCCGGCTTAGCTTTTTCAGGAGAAATTCCTCTGTCCGAATATATGAAGGAACCGCCTAAGCAAAGAGATGAAGCCATTATCAACAAATATATGTGGAATCAAATTCTTTTTACGGGCACTTATACGGCTTCCTTATGTTTGCTATTTTTAAAACTTCCTGTATTTCATCAGCTATTCCGGAGCTATGAAGGGACAAATTATTTTATGACCGCATTTTTCAGCCTATTTATCTTTGCCAGTATCTTTAACAGTTTTAATGCAAGAACCTACCGGCTAAACCTTTTAGCCCATCTAAAAGGAAACAAGTCCTTTATATTCATTATTTCCCTCATCTGCGTCGTTCAAATCCTTCTCATTTATTTTGGAGGTTCTGTATTCCGTACAGCCGGACTAACCTTCGTTGAACTGCAGATGGTATTGCTTCTGGCATTCTCCGTTGTTCCGGTAGACATTGTCAGAAAGCTGATTATACGCATGCACGGAAAAAAAGGATACCTGTAAAGGTATCCTTTTAAACTTATTTTTTCAGTAACTCTACAGCCTTTTGAAGCTGCAGATCTTCTCCTTTTTTACTGCTTCCGTAAGCCATACTGTAGGCTTCAATTTCCAGCTTGCTCTTTGTGGTATTGTCCAAAACCGCATAAGGATAAAGACCTTCATCCTTTTGAAACTTCTTTAAAGCTGCCGCTGTAGTATCATCAAAAGTGCCTGTAGGCTCCTCTTTATAATAACCCAGCAAGGCCAGTCTTTGCTGAGCGCCATATACGTTCAGTCCGGTATGGCCGATTGTCGGCTTTTCACTCTCGCTCATAGGTGCAAAGGTAATATATTTGGCTTTCGCCTCTTCATTTCCTGCAGCCCCGTTTCTCACCACGTAATCTGGTGTTATTCCTACATGATCAATATCCTTTTTATTTGGTGTAACAAAATAAAAAACAGAAATCTTTGCTTTATCTCCTGAAGACAGGGTAATCATTTGCTGTGCGATACCCTTTCCAAAGGTGGTCGTTCCAACCAGTGCGGCTGCCTTATTATCCTGAAGTGCTCCTGCTAAAAGCTCCGAGGAACTGGCGCTTTCTTCATTTACTAAAACTACCGTAGGCATTGTGGCGTCTGCAGCTCCGGTGGCTTTCTCACTTTCTATAATGTTTCCTTTATTGAGAAAATGGGATATATATCCCTGTGGGATTAATTGATCAGCAATTTCAACCGCGCCCTCTATGTATCCTCCCGGATTGTTCCGCAAGTCTATAATCAGTGATTCTGCCCCTTTATTTACCAGTGCGATCTTAGCCATCCTAAACTCTTTTGCTACATCCGAGTCAAATCCGGAAATGAGCATGTACCCAATTTTGTTCTCCAGCATTTCATATGAAATACTGGCTGTTGTTACAATCTCTCTAATAATGACTATATCTTTTACCTGTCCGGCTCTATTAATCGTTACGGTAACCTTTGTTCCTGCTTCTCCCCTCATTAGCAGTACCAGCTGATCCAGGCTTAATGAAGTGGTATCTTTTCCATCAATTTTAGTAATTACATCACCGGCCTCTACTCCTGCTTTTAGCGCAGGCCCCGCAGCATTTACGGAAAGAACCACGTGCTTTTCGTTTGAAGTCTGCATGGTAACGCCAATGCCCGCATATTCACCGGATACCGATTCTACGAACTTTTCACTGTCATTTTGTGATACATAAAATACGCTGTAAGGATCCCCCAGTGCTTCGGTCGCCCCTTCCATAGCTGCATCCATCAGTTCCGCATAATCTACCTTATCCTTATAGTATTTGTTGAGAAATTCCAAATACTCTTGCATTACCACCAAGCGGTTAAGTAAATATTCTCTTGAACCGGTATCCTCTTTCTTAGTCTCTGCAAAGGAAGACGGCAGAAATACCACAAAAGAAAAGGATGTGATAATTAAAGCCATAGCGATAACTAAGGCAATTACTTTTACAATTTTTTTATCCATAGTGTTCCCCTTTTAAATTATTTGTATATTTAGTTTACTCCTGCCTTCCGACAGGCCCTTTAAACTCACATGATAGTCGATATCAATGGATCCTTTTCCGTCAGGAGTAAGATTATTGACTAAATCATTTGTCAGCACTTCCATTTCGATGGCTCCGAAAGGGGTATCATAAAACCCCTCATACCGGTAACCCTTTTGAAATTCTATTACGGTATCCAGTCCGACACTTTCTCCAAAACGTTTCATTTTAATCATATCGCCCATTAATTTTAAGCTGGTTTTGCAGCCTGGCATACCGGATACTTCACTTTCCTCATATACCAGATACGTTGCCTGATCTTTTTCATAAATTTTACCCTCTGTAACAAATTCGATCTGATCCTCATTGGCAGCATCAGGTGTAATCTGTCTACCTATTATTTTTAGCATGATATCTTTCATATCCAAAATCCACAATCCTTTCAATTAACTGGGGATATGGAATTCCAGCTTCTTCCCAAAGTTTAGAAAACATGCTGAACTTCGTAAATCCCGGTATGGTATTTATCTCATTTATGTATATTCGATTCGTTTTTTTCTCTAAAAAGAAATCTACTCTGGCAAATCCCGCACAATCAATAGCCATATATGCTTTTACTGCGATATCCCTTATTTGCTCTTTAATGTCCTCCGGGATGTCTGCCGGTACACAGATTTTCGTCTGCCCCCCATCAAAGTATTTTGCTTTATAATCATAAAATTCTGCAGAAGGTAATATTTCTCCTACTGCCGCTGCCTGTGGGGCATGGTTTCCGATTACTCCTGTTTCTAACTCCCTGCAGTCAATGCCCTCTTCAATCACAATTCGTCTATCATATTTTGCCGCTTCTATTAATGCCTTATACAAATCTTCTCTGTCTTTTGCTTTGGTAATTCCTACGCTGGATCCCATGTTGGCTGGTTTAACAAACATTGGGTAAGGAACCCTTTGCTCTATTTTTTCAGCTTCTTCTGCTAACAATTTTTCATCTGCTGTTTTATCTGCTGACATGAAGCTTTCCGTATAAGTCAAAGCGTGTTTGCAAATAGGCAGATCTGCTTTTGCAAAGATGTCCTTGGCAATGGCCTTATCCATAGCCACTGAGGAGGCTAATACGCCACATCCCGCATATGGAATGTCAATCATTTCAAACAGCCCTTGTATCGTGCCGTCCTCGCCGTAGGGTCCGTGAAGAATAGGCAAAGCGAAATCTACCATTTCTTTTAACTGCCCCGGATTAAACATTTTGCCTTTTTTCTCCCATTGGCCGCTCTCTATTTCTGAAGTGGTTCCCTCGAAGTACTTCCATTTTCCTTCTTTTGTGATACCGAAAAAGAACGGCTGAAATCTGGTTTTATCCAATGCATTTATCACAGATGCCGCTGACATAAGAGATATCTCATGCTCACCGGACCTGCCTCCAAAGATTACGCCTATTTTAATCATACATTATGCCCCCTAAATTCTTGAAAGAATATCCTCCAAGTGCTTTTTGTCAAAGAAATATTTTTTTTCACAAAATTGACACACCAACTCTGCCTGACCGTCTTCTTCAAGAATCTCAGTCAAATCTTTCCGGCCGATGGTCATTAAAGCTTGTTCCAGACGCTGCTCATTGCAGTCACATTGCCATTTTATCTCTCTGAATTCCAATGGTTCAGGCTTATATTGCTCCGGCATCTTTTTAAAAATATGCTCCAGCAGTGCCTCTAACATGCCTTCTTCCGTTTTCCCTGCCGATTGCAGCATGATCTCTTCTATATAGGTTGTAAGAGGTTTCATCTTATCCAACATCTGCTCAAGGGCATCCACTGCCTCTTCTTCAAAACCCGGCAGCATTTGAATAATCATACCGCCTGCACACAATACAGATAAATCCTTTGCAATTTTTACACCCAATGCAACGGAAGAATTTTGCTGCTCAGAAATAAAGAAATACGCGGTCAAATCGTCTGCGATCTCTCCTGATACAAGTGCGATGCTTCCCATATAGGGTTCTTTCAGACCTAAATCTTTGATCACTTTCAGATCACCGATTCCAAGAGAACCCCCAACATCCAGCTTTCCCTGCTGATTCAAGGGCAGGTCTATATAGGGATTGACAATATAGCCCTTTACATGACCGTCTGCATCAGCCGTTGCCAGGATCTGTTTAGCAGGGCCGTCCCCGGTAAAGCTTAGGGTTAGTTTATCCCTCTTTCCCTTAAGCATAATGCCCATCAGGCCTGCTCCTGTCAATACTCTGCCTAATCCTGCTGTAGCAACAGGTGTTGTCTCGTGAATCTTTCTTGCTTCTTCTACCATGTCCGTGGTAATAGTCAAGTAGACTCTATACATTTTACTTTTATCTATTGCAATTAATGCTTTTCCCATATTTAAAATTTCTCCTTTTCGTTATATCGTTTATTAACGATTAACTTTGTTCGTTAGTTCTCTTATTAGGCCAGCGATTATTTCTTCCGATTCCTGAGCCGTTTTTCCCTTAGCGGACAAATATATTTTCAACTTCGGCTCTGTTCCCGAAGGCCTTACAGTGAAAGAGCTTCCGTCCTCCAGTATCACTTCCATCACATCTGACTTTGGCAGATCTATTGGACGGATGCTTTCAATTTTTCCACTTCCGTCTTTTGTAAATACATGTCTTTCCTGTTCTTGATAATCTGCTGTTTCAATGACTGGCTTTCCTATAAAACTATTTTCTAAATTCTCTCTGAAGTCCTGCATAAGCTGATTCATCAGCTCCATCCCTTTTGACCCTTCAAAAGTAAAATCAATCAGCTCATTTTTATAATATCCATATTCCTGATAAAGCTGTTCCAACCGCTCTGCTAAAGTCATGCCTTTATCCTTGTAATACGCAGCCATCTCACAAATGAGCATGGAGCCGTTTACTGCATCTTTATCCCTTACATAGGTACCGGACAGATACCCATAGCTTTCCTCAAAACCAAATAAGTACTCCTCTTCCCTGTGTTCATTTTCTAAGAATGCAATTTGCTCACCGATAAACTTAAATCCTGTCAACGTAAAAATCATTTTTACGCCGTGTTTTTCAGCTATTGCTTCTGCCATTTTAGTGGAAACAATTGTTGTGACAGCACACGGCTTTTCTTTTAATCCTGTTTTCACTTTTGTAGCAATCAAAAAATCCAAAAGCATAACGCCTACTTCATTGCCGGACAGAAGCCGATAGTCCGGCCTGCCGTCTTTAAATTCACATATGGCTATTCCTATTCTGTCGCAATCGGGGTCCGTTGCCAGCAGTAAATCCGGAATATCTTCCGGCATTCCGGCGGCGGCAGCCTCCTCTGCTAATTCTTTGCACACCGAAAGGCCAAGTGCCAAAGCTTCCCTCTTCTCCGGATTTGGATAAGGACAGGTGGGAAAATTGCCGTCAGGAAGCTCCTGCTCTTTAACCATATGTACCTTGAACACGCCGAGACGCTCTAAAATTCTGCGAACCGGCTTATTTCCCGCTCCGTTTAAAGGAGTATAAACCACAGAAAGGTTCTTTAAGGTCTCTTTTAAGTTTGGTGTGTTTAAACAGCTCTCCGCCTGCACGGCATCTAAATAAAGCTCCGCAATATCCTTTCCTAAAAGCCGGATTTCTCCCGTGCCCCCTGCATGCTTGACATCATTAAAAATATCCAGCTTTTCTATATAACCATATATTTTTTCAGCCGCTGTCAAGGTCACCTGGCATCCAGAATTGTCATACACCTTATATCCGTTGTATTTAGCCGGATTGTGACTGGCTGTGATCATGATGCCCATGGCGCATTTAAAATGTCTCACGGCAAAAGACAGAGCCGGTGTCGGCATTAATTCCTCATACAAATATACATCTATATCATTTGCAGTCAATACCTCTGCTGTTATTTTTGCAAAAACCTCCGAATTAATACGGCTGTCATAAGCGATGGCTACTGCCGGATTTTGGGCGGTTTCACTCTTTGTAAGCGGAGAATCTTTAATATATTCTCCGGCAAGTATGTAATCAGCAATTCCCTGAGTGGCCTTTGCCACCGTATATATATTCATGCGGTTGCTTCCTGCACCTAAAATTCCTCGCAGACCTCCGGTTCCAAATTCCACGTTCTTATAAAATCTTTCATAGATTTCCTCTTGGGGATTTTCTGCTCTGGTGCAATTCTCTAGTTCCTCCAATAATTGCTTGTTAATACTTTTTATATTCTCATCAATATCTGTGCTAATAATTTGATTTTTTATATAATTTTGCCATATAATATACTTAGTTTTCATCCCGTAATCTCCCAAATAAGCTTGTAATGCTCTTTTTATAAGCAATTTTACACTATTAACAATATATTTTACCATAGAAACATATTTTTTTCACAAAAAAATCACAATTCAGGGTTAATATATACCTAAGCTTTTTAATTGTGCTTATAAAGTGCAATTAAAATATAAAAAAATAGGAGGGGATTTGTAAAATGGATAATTTCAGAAATTATTATTCAGGGGAAACTCGCAGCAATGAGCCGATACAAGATGTTAACTTCGTAATAATTGATGATGCAGCAGCTTCAGAAGATTCGCTTGCAGGTCACAGCTCAGAATATAAACGAAGGTTTAAATTTTCAAAAGGCGGTATCGCACTTCTTGTGGCGCTTTGCATTCTTACCTCTACTGTTTTCGGTTTTGCCGGAGCAATGCTTGCGAATAACCTGACATCTGACAGTGACAGCTTTGGAAAACGCTCGGCAGCTTCCGAGCAATTGAAGATATCCAATACTGGTACAACTTTAGAGCTGTCCACAGAGGGAGATTTAACCATTAAAGAAATTGCGGCTTTAAATTCTAACTCCGTTGTAGAAATAAAAACAGAAGCAATGGTTACCGATTCCTGGATGCAGCAGTATGTAACGGAGGGGGCCGGCAGCGGAGTTATTATTTCTTCTGACGGCTATATTGTAACCAACAATCACGTTATTGAGAACTCGAATAAAATTACCGTGACCTTAAAAAACAGTAAGTCCTATCAAGCCAAACTAATCGGCCGGGATGACGAAACGGATATAGCCGTACTAAAAATAGATGCCTCCGGATTGACGCCTGTGGTTTACGGTGACAGCAGTGCCTTAGAAGTAGGTGATTTATCCGTTGTTATCGGAAATCCTTTAGGAAGCTTAGGCGGAACCGTGACTGCCGGTATTGTCAGTGCTCTTGACCGTTCTATTACTATAGACGGAAAAAATATGACATTGCTTCAGACTGATGCTTCTATCAATCCTGGAAATTCCGGCGGGGGTATGTTTAATCAGAACGGCGAACTGGTAGGCATTATAATAGCCAAATCCTCCGGTTCTGACGTAGAAGGTTTAGGTTTTGCTATTCCTGTAAACAAAGTTAAAAAAATTGCACAGGAATTGGCCGACTACGGATATGTTCGAGGAAGAATTGATACCGGTATGACCTTTGTGGATTTGACATCCATGAGAAATGCCATTTATTACGGGGTAAGAAGTCTGGGAATCTATGTGAAGAGTGTGGACACTGATCTGGCTAAAAACGCAGGCTTTAAGAGCGGGGACATGATATATTATGTTGGAGATAAAAAAATAGATACGGCATCTGATTTAACCAGTGCCTTTGATGGATACAAGGTTGGAGATAAGGTAACAATCACTGTAGTTCGTGACAATGAAATGAAAAAACTGACGTTAACCCTTGGCGAAAAAACCGCCGGTTAATATAAAAAGCTTAAACACATAAAAATCGGGACCGGCTGAACAGCTCGTCCCGATTTTTATTATTTTTGCAATATCTCTAAGGTTTTAAATTTAAGCTTTATTGCAGCTTGGGTAGGAATACACTCTCTATTCTCTGCACGCATTTTCAATAAGTCTTCCGTCATTCCTATGGCTGCGAAGGTTGTGGTTTCAAAAGGCTCTAATTGGTTTGGATTATCCGATCCATCAATCAGGCATAAAGGAGGAAAAAGTACGCACCACCAGTTATTTCCTTCACCGGCCCCAATAGTAATATTCAAGGCTTCATAATTTCCTGCGGGGAATGTCATATCCCCGTAAGTTTTTTCCGGAATCCATCTTACACCCAGTTCGGCAGTAACCTTATAATCATAACCATTCTCTTTAATTATCTTCTCTGCTATATCCTCTATGACATCTAAATGAGAGAGCAGATATTTTCTGGATTCGTCTGTATTTAAAGATACCTGCGCAGTGGATCTGCTGTCGACCACCGCCATGGTTTCACTGGCTTCTTCCCCATCGCCGCTGTCATTTTCTTCTTTTGCCGGCGGTTCTGTTTCCACCGACTCATATTTCTCCATTGTNNAGGCTTCTAACACTCCATCTCTAACTTTAAGCTTCAATTCCTGATCTTCCTGGGAATTACTGTTGGCTAACACATGAAACCGAATAATCCCGGAATGATAATCTTGTTTTTTCGCACTCTGTGTATACCATCCTGTATATAAAATCAAACATATTAATATAAATAGCATCGCCTGCATTTGTCGTTTATCAAATCTCATAAAAGACCTCCTGTTTGGTTACTCCCTTATTTGGAAGTATTGCCAACAGGAGGTTTTTTATACAATACTAAATTATTTCACTATTAAAAGCTTCATTCCAGAAGGTAATGGCTGGCCTTCTGACAGTTCATTAATTTCAGTTATCATCTCCGTTGTGGTTCTATATTTTTTTGCTATATTCCAGAGTGTATCGCCATTTTTTGTTATATATACAACCATTCCCGGTTTTGAACCCCGTTCTTCTTTTGATTCCACGAAGCAGACATTTTGGATCACTTCATATTTATCCTGTCCGTATACGGAGGAAGATATGAATAAATTGGCATTTACTTCAATCTGTTTTGTATTAATTCTGTCAAACCAAAGCTCTTTTATGGCGATCTCGCTATTGGCCTTTGTATCGCCTCTTCCCATTGGAATTTCCATTGCCCCTCTGAAATTAACTTCCTTGTTCAGTCGGAAAGCAGTTTTCTTTTCATCTTCAGGAAGACATAATAAATTAATATCTATGGTGCCTTCTACTATATTTTTATTCTGCTCCAGAAAGCTCTTACTATTCTTGATGTTACCATAAATGTATATAACTTTTTTTACTTCTCCATATTTCTCAGGGACATTAATGATCTCTCTTACCGCAGCTTCTGTTACACCACTGCCTCCCAAGGACATTGCTTCTAATTCAACTTTATCACAAACTACATCTTTGGTTCGATGATAAATATCTGTTACAATTTCCCGTTCTAAATTTTTATAAATTTCAATGGTAGTTTCTACGCTTCCTTCCAATGCAAAAGCACTTTCACCAGGCGCTTCTGGATCCGGCTCTTTGATATGTACCGTAAGGTTGTTGTAATTAAAGGATATCTTACTTCCTTCCGCAGCATTGACAATCGGAATAAATTGCGTAAATTCTGTTTTACCTTGGAATAGTTGAGGAGAAATCTTATTTCCCGTATTTTCTTCCAATGACATGGCTTCCGCATCATTACTGCTTCCTAAGTATAATACATTGCAGTAGATAGTCGCGTTGATAACAGCCTTATCCTCTGTAATCTGTTTATGGTTTTCTACAATATCCACATCATATTTTAAAATACGCTCCGGCTTCGGCTGCGTGTCCTTTATAGCTAATGCCTCATTAATATCCATTACATCGGTTTTTCTTTCTGAGACATGAGTCATTTGTATTTTTTCTTTTAACAGCTGTAGTTTTTCGCCTTTAATCCCCTGGAATACCTGCATCTCCACATTAGCATATTCCCGCATGCTCAGTTTAACCGTCAATTTAGCTCTGAATTTTCTTTCATTTATCACTGTATAATCAATACTTTCAATAGATGGTTTAATAACTAACCTGGAAAGAGGCTCTGCTGACACATTCCACTCTGTCTTAAACGGCAGTCTTGACTGAATATTGATAATATGATGTTCTCCTGCATAGCTTTCAGGAATATACAAGGTGTGCAGTTCTATTTCACCTGTTACTTTAACAGAGTCCTGACTCAATTGTCCCACGCGGATTTCTGAATCGGCCAGGCTTGCTTTTCCGGTCATAGCCAGGATAGAAGCCAAATCTTCCTTTGTATCCGGAACTAGTATATCTTCTTCTATATATACTCTTGTTTCAGGCTTTTCTCGAATGTCTGTCATCTTTAATTCGTTTGTAATAAGGGTTCCCGCCATCGGTACAATTACTGCTGCCTCGGCATTTGGTGCGGAGGCCGGCACAGTTTCTTCGTGTGTTGACGGTACTGCCGTTACAGGCTTTGTACTTGGCTGCTCACTCTCCAAATCCAATTGGAAATTCGGTTCTGCAATTACTTCCACTGTTTCTGGGTCTGCAATTACTTCTGCTGTTTCTGATTCTGCGTCCATTACCTTCTGTTCTGATTCTGAGAAAGTCTCTGGTATCAAGATCGGCGGCTCGGAGAAATCATTTCCCGGCATTGTCCTTGGAAATTCCGAACCCGGTGTTGTTCCTGGCATTTGGTCGCCTGGCATGGTTCCCGGCATTCGGCCGCCTGGCATGGTTTCCGGCATCTGACCGCCTGGCATTGTTCCCGGCATCTGACCTCCCGGTGTTGTTCCCGGCATTCGGTCGCCTGGCATGGTTCCCGGCATTTGGCCTCCCGGTGTCATTCCCGGCATCTGACCTCCTGGTGTTGTCCCCGGCATTTGGCCTCCCGGTGTTGTTCCCGGCATCTGACCTCCCGGTGTCATTCCTGGCATCTGACCTCCTGGTGCTGTCCCCGGCATTTGGCCTCCCGGTGTTGTTCCCGGCATTCGGTCGCCTGGCATTGTTCCCGGCATTTGGCCTCCCGGTGTCATTCCCGGCATCTGACCTCCTGGTGTTGTCCCTGGCATTTGGCCTCCCGGTGTTGTTCCCGGCATCTGACCTCCCGGTGTCATTCCTGGCATTTGGCCTCCCGGTGTCATTCCTGGCATCTGACCTCCTGGCATGATTTCCGGCATCTGACCTCCCGGCATGATTCCCGGCATTTGACCCCCCGGCATTCTTCTCGGGCTTACCGTCTCTGTTTGTTCTTCCTCTCTTACTTCAGAGAAAATACTGTCTTTGGGAGTTTTATCCTCTAAGCTCGGATTTATATCCTCTATTAGGGTCTTACTGTGAAAGTTTAATAGTCGATCATATGGTGATGGATCAAACAAGTCTTCCTCATCTGTATCTTTAGCAGGCTGAAGTGCAAAATCAGGTATATCCTTATCATAGGTCATGATATTATCCCCCTTATACGTTAAATTTAATTTTTATTTTGCGGCATTGTCCGCATTACATACGTTGAACACAATACATTTTATTCTGCCTTGTTGAAATTTATACTACTTGTTTAACGCAAATATATTCCCGGTGAAAAGAATTGAATAATTTTGAAATTTGTGGTAATCTAAAAAAAAGTTATCTTTACAAAATTATAATGCAAGGAGTAATGCATATGGACGTAACAAGAAAAGAAATAGATGCTATCGGTGAACTTTTTAATATCGGTATTGGTTCTTCAGCTACCGCACTATCTACCATACTTAACAAAACAGTAAATATCTCTGTCCCAAAGGTAGAGATAGTAACTCCCAAGGATCTGGACATAAAATATCTGGAACCTGCTTTTGGTATTAGTGTGGACTATACAAAAGGATTAAAGGGCACAAATTCCTTGCTATTAAAAAGGGAAGATATTTTGAAAATGGTTAGTCAAATGACTTATATGGAAATTACGGAAATAGATGAAATATCTAAGAGCGCTATCTGTGAGTTGATGAATCAAATGATGGGTTCCTCTTCAACAGCCTTAGCCAACTTTCTTAATAAAGAAATTGATATTTCCACACCAAAACTAGGTGAAGTTCAAGATACAAATACGTATAAAGAATTTATGTACGGTCAGTATGACTCCGTTATGACAATCACATTCACATTGGATATAGAAGATTTTTTGACAACCAATTTTGTAACAGTTATGAGCAGTGACATCTGCCAGGCCATATTGGATGAAATGCGTAAAATGCAGCCCATATCCTAGTCTATACAAATTGAAAAAGCCCCTTTCCCGAAAAGCTATCAGGAAAAGGGCTTTATTTTATTCAATGCTTATACACCTTCTGTCATAACCAGCTCTTTTAGCTGTCTGATGTGGACATCTGCCGCAGTCTTCGCCGCTTCTGCATCGCCTTTTGCAATAGCTTCTATAATCATCTGATGCTCATTGGGCATATTCACGGCTCTTTTAAAATCATCATAATATAAATATCTAAACCTCAGTGCCATTTCCTGCAGCGGTTCAATAAGCTGAAGCAGGGTTTTGTTATTGCTTGCCTCTACAATCAGCTTGTGAAATTTAGAATCATAAAATATCATATCTGCAGTATTGCCTTTTTCAACGGCCAGATTGTATGCATCTTCTGCTTCTTCTATCAGCTTTAACTGCTCCGGCTTCATACGGCTGGCAGCCATAAATGCAGCAAGACCTTCCATATTTTGACGCACTTCAAGAATCTCAACCATATCGTCTGTAGAAATCTGAGAAGCATAGGCACCTCTGCGAGGCTCAATAGTAACAAGCCCTTCCTTTTCCAGCTTTCGAATAGCCTCTCTGATGGGAGTACGGCTTACACCCATATCTTCAGCCAATTCCACTTCCATCATTCTTGTTCCGGGAACAATTTTCCCCGTCAGAATCTGCATCTTTAGTTCCTCATAAACGATCTCCCTCAGGGGTCTATGATTCTGAATATCAAAATTTAACATCTTTCACCTCATCTTAATTATTTCCTACCAGTGTTCTTGTAGCATAAGTTTCTTTATTTATTTCACGCAAAAGCTTATAGTCTTTCTCTAGCTTTGATCTTTCAAAGTATATGGCAAATACTGTAGGACCGCTTCCGCTCATAAGAGCCTTTGCAGCACTGCCTTCCCATTCAATCTTGTCTTTTGTATACATAATTATAGGATACCTCTTTATGCTGAATAATTCAAGTATATTTGCCATATTACCAATAACTTTATCATAATTTTTCGTATTTAATCCACTTCTAAGCTCTTTTGTATTGATATGGTGCTGCAATATTGCTGTTTTACTTCCATTTTCAGGCTTTTTTAATCCCAACTCCTCATCAATGCCCTGATAAACCTCTGCGGTGGAAATCCCAAGAGGCGGCTTACTCAATAGTATATGGCAGTCAAGGGGTGTAAGGGGTGTAAGCTGCTCTCCTATCCCTTGGGCATAAGCGCAGGTAGCTGCTAATACATCTTTATTTATGTCCTCCCCAAGCTGTGGATTTCCTTTAGCTTGGCCCATGATACAAAAAGGTACGTCTGCTCCTAATTTAACACCGATTTGACAGAGCTCCCTGATGGAAAGCTTCGTCCTCCAAAGACAGTTCAAGGCATGAA